>NZ_WPCB01000021.1:0-56626 GCF_009741785.1 Haloarcula sp. CBA1122 | reverse complement strand
GGCCGAAGGCGTCCTCCAGTTCGACGATTCGGCGCTGGGCGTGGGCGTAGGACCGGCCGAGCGCGTCGGCGGCGCTGTTCAGCGACCCGTGGGCGGCGACTGCCTGCAAGAGCGTCCGGTCGCGGGCAGTCAGCGCCACGTCGCCCTGCCCCAGTTGCACTTCGACGTCCGCGGTCGCGTCCATACCGCCACATGACCGTGCCGTCACAAAGGCGTTGCCGCGCGGAACCTATGAGCCCGCTGAGGCCAGTGTGACAGACATCACCATCAACAATTAAGAACCCTGCCGCCGTCGTTGTGTCCATGTCGATGCAACGCCGACGCTTCCTCGCATCACTTGGTGCCGCCTCCGTCGTCGGACTCGCTGGTTGCGCCGGCGAGAGCAACACCAGCGAATCAACGGCGGCACAGACAGACGGTGGAGGGAACGGACAGTCCGGTGGGTCGCAGACTGGCTCGGGCCAGATCGGTGACGGCGAACTGGTCCTTGCCACAACGACGAGTACCTACGACACGGGGCTTCTCGACGCACTCCATCCCGTGTTTGAGGAGAACTACGGCGTGACGATGAAGACCATCCCGAAGGGGACCGGCGCGAGTCTCCGGACGGCACGGGATGGCGACGCCGACGTGATCCTCGTCCACGCCCGCAACGCCGAGGACAAGTTCATGCAGGACGGCTTCGGCGTCAACCGCCGGGACGTGATGTTCAACGACTTCGTCATCGTCGGCCCGGAGGACGATCCGGCGGGCATCAACGGGATGGGTAGCGCCACCGAGGCGTTCACCACCATCGCCGAGAGCGAGTCGACGTTCGTCTCGCGGGGCGACGATTCCGGGACGAACAAGAAGGAACTCATCATCTGGGATGAGGCCGGCACGGACCCAAGCGGCGAGTGGTATCGCGCTGTCGGCAAGGGGATGGGCGATACACTTGTGCAGGCGAGCCAGACCGGTGCGTACACGCTCGCCGACCGCGGGACCTACCTCTCGATGCAAACAGAAATCGACCTCGTGATTCACGTTCAGGGACCATTGAAGGACGGCCCGGTCATCCTCAAGAACCCCTACGGCGTGATGGCGGTCAATCCCGCGAAATACGACGACGTGAACTACGAGGCGGCGATGGCCTACATCGGCTTCCTGACGAGCCCGACCGGCCAGTCGATGATCGCCGACTACACCGCCAACGGCTCGCAGTTGTTCTTCCCCAACGCCATCGCCGAGGAGCCGAACTTCGGCCAGTACGTCCCGCAGGGGTACACGGCACAGCAGGCCAGCAGCCTCTCACCGCGCGACAAGGAGTATCTCTACTGGGTCGACGAGCAGGTGCCGGCGGACTACTGACCCCGATGATTCCACTGCAAGCACAGCTCCCGGACGGCGGCTGGACGTACGTCGTGAGCATCGTCACCGTCTCGCTGTACGTCAGCTTGACTGCTGTCGGCCTGAGCACGCTGTTTAGCCTGCCCGTCGCGCTGGGTATCGGCTTCACCGATTTCCGCGGGAAGCGGTTGGTCACAGCCGTCGTCAACACCGGCATGGGGTTCCCGAGCGTCGTCGTCGGGCTAGTCGTCCTCATCCTTCTGTCAAACAGCGGCCCGCTGGGGAGCCTCGACCTCGCGTTCACCCCGCGGGCGATGATACTCTCCCAGTTCATCCTCGCGACGCCGGTCCTGCTGAGCGTCAGCCTCTCGGCGGTCGAGGGCGTCGACCAGTCGGTCCGCGACGCGGCCTACGCGATGGGCGGAACCAGAGTCGACGTTGGGCTGGCGGTCATCAAGGAGGCCCGTTTCGGCATCGTTACCGCCATTCTTGCCGGGTTCGGCCGGGCCATCAGCGAGGTCGGATCGATACTCATCGTCGGCGGCAACATCGTCTACAGCGACGGACAGTCCTACACTCGGACACTGACGACGGCGATAACAGTCGAGGCACGGCAGGGGCGCTACGAGGTCGGTCTGGTTCTCGGCGTAATACTCCTCGCGCTCGTGCTGGCCGTCAACGGACTGGGATCGTGGCTCAGGAATCAGGGCCGGGGTGAGCGCTCGGTATGACGCTCTCCGTGACCGAGGTAAATGCTGGGTTCGGCGGCTCGACCGTCTTCCAGAACGTCTCGCTGGCGGTCGAACCGGGGGAAGTCGTCACCGTCGTCGGTCCCTCCGGCACCGGCAAGACGACGCTGCTGCGCCTGCTTGCGACCTTTCGCCGACCCGACGATGGAACGGTCGCATGGGACGGCGACGATATCTGGGCGATGGCCGACGACGAACGATTGAGTATCCGCCGGCAGGTGAGTATGGTGTTTCAGGAGCCGAGCCTCTTCAACGCGCCCGTCCATCGGAACGTCTCCTACGGCCTGCGCGTCAGAGAACCCTGGCGAGCCCGAGTTCGCCGGAGTCTCGGCGAACTCGTCGGCTCGTCACGGCCCGCCGATACCGTTATGGCCGCGCTCGAAACGGTCGGACTTGCGGAATCGGTCGACCAGAACGCGCTCTCGCTGTCCGGCGGCGAGGCCCAGCGTGTCGCGTTCGCGCGGGCACTCGCCGTTGACCCGGCGGTCATGCTGCTGGACGAACCCACATCGAACCTTGACCCGTACAACACGGCGCTGCTGGAAAACGCCATCGAGCGGGCGCGGGACCGCGGCGTCGGCGTCGTCGTCGCCACCCACGACATGCACCAGGCGAAACGCATCTCGGACCACATGGCCTTCCTTCACGACGGCGAACTGGTCGAGACCGGCCCGCCCGAGCAGTTGTTCGAGGACCCCACCGACGCCCGGACGGCACGGTTCCTCGACGGCGAACTGCTCGTCGGTGACCGGGAAGGGTCGCGTGTACCGCAGCCGCCGACAGCGGACCCATAACTGGCGATTTCACTTACACTCCGGTAAGCGTGCGCTTATACGGCTTGACCCACAAAGCTGGACTAGGGACCGCCGGACTATGTCACACGCTCCGCTGGTCCCTTCCCCTTTGAAACGATCTCCGTAGCGGTGCGACTACGCGTCCGGTTCAGATCTTCTGTGAAACCACCGCAATGAAAGCCGAAGCTGCCGGTGTTACTCGGCGAAGCCCGTGAGCACGCCCTGGCCATCGGTCCGGCCCAGGTCCGAAAGCGTCGCCCGCTCGGGATGGGGCATCATGACGGCGACGTGGTCGTCCTCACCGGTGACGCCGGCCACACTGTGTTTCGAGCCGTTCGGGTTCGCCTCGGGGGACACATTGCCGTCCTCGTCGCAGTACTTGAACAGGATACGGTCTTCGGCTTCGAGTTCGTCCAAGCGGTCGTCGGAGATTTCATAGCGGCCCTCACCGTGGGCGATGGGGAGTTCGACGACCTCGCCGTCCTCGTACTGGCTGGTCCAGGGTGTGTCGGCGTTCTCGACGCGCAGGTGGACGTGTTCACACTGGAACCGGGCGCTCTCGTTGGTCGTGAACGCGCCGGGGGTCAGCGACGACTCACAGCCGATCTGTGCGCCGTTACAGATGCCAAGCACTGGCGTGCCTTCGCTCGCTGCCTCACGAACTTCGGCCATGATGGGCGAGCGGGCGGCCATCGCACCGGCACGGAGGTAATCGCCGTAGGAGAAACCGCCGGGGAGGACGACGCCGTCGACATCCTCGGGGAGGCCGTCCTCGTGCCAGACGAGTTCAGCGTCGAAGCCGAGCGACTCCAGAGCCTGGACGGAGTCGCGGTCGCAGTTCGAGCCGCCGAACTGGATGACGGCGATGGTCACGCGGGCCCCCTCCGTGAGACAGCACTGACCATTGCCGTCAGTTTCGAGGCGATGGTCATTCTGCCTGTGCCACCTCGATGTCGTAGTCGTGGATGGTGGGGTTCGCCAGGAGCCGCTCGGCCATCTCCTCGGCGCGCTCGGCCGCGTCCTCGGCGCTGTCGGCGTCGAGGTCCAGCTCGAACACGTCCGCCGAGCGGAGGTCGTTCAGGTCGAAACCAAGGCGTTCTAGGGAGCGCTGTGTCGTCTCGGCTTCGGGGTCGAGGACGCCCCGCTTGAGCCGGACGGTGACGGTCGCGGTAAAGGCAGTCATTACTGGCAAGCGAGCGGGCAGCGGAGAAAACGCTTGTGTTCTCCCGGCAGGTCACGTCCCGGCGCTGACCGGCGTCCAATCGGACGGCTGGTCGGTCAGCCCTTTGACCCGGATGTCGAGGTCGCCCGCGTCAGCGTGCAGATACCGGTGGGGACTCGCGTGTAGCCGCTGGCGTACGTCGAGATCGGTCCGAGTGTAGCGCCGCGGCTCGCCGTCGGTACAGTACACTGCGCCGATAGCCCGCCCCTCCTTGTCCGTGATTCGCACGCCGGCGTAAGACCTGCTGTCGAGCCGTTTCAGTGCGTCAACTTCGGCGAAGCGAGGGTCCTCGTGGGTGGCCTCGGCGACCATCGCCTCGCCCGAGAGAATCGTGTGGGTGCAGATGGAGTCCTCGCGGGAGCGCGTCGGCCGTCTCCACACACTCGTCGGAATCCGGCTGGGCACAGAGTACGGTCGGCGAATCACTCATCACGGCCATATATACACGGAGCGACACACAAAGCGTTGGTGTCCACGCTAGGTGGAAAACGAAGGCTTTTGCCGAGGGACTGCCGACTCTGGGTCAAATGAATCACGACGCTGTCCGGAGGTGGGAATCGTGACGCGCGGTCTGACCGAGATTACGGTCGTCGGCGAGGACGATACGGGCCTCATCGCCGAAGTGACCTCGCTCCTGTTCGAGCGCAGCATCAACATCGAGGACCTCGACCAGGCCGTTCGGGAGGGCGTCTTCCGGATGACCATGCGCGTCGACACGTCCGAGATGGTGACGACGGAGGAGAAGCTCCGCGAGGACCTCACCGAACTCGGCGACGAACTCGGCGTCGACGTGCAGGTCCGGTTCCCGTCCGACCGCGAGACCCAGACCATCGCCGTCCTCGTGACGAAGGAGTCCCACTGTCTAGAGGCGCTATTCGAGGCCTGGGCCAACGGCGACCTCGGGGCCGACATCGAGGTGGTCATCGGGAACCACGACGACCTCGAACCGCTGGCGGCCAAGTACGACGTCCCGTTCCACGACATCGGCGACGAGAAGGGGACGCCGGACGAGGACCAACTGCTCGACCTGCTCGCGCAGTACGACGCCGACCTCATCGCGCTGGCCCGGTATATGCGCATCCTCTCGCCGGACGTCGTCTTCCGCTACGAGAGCCGCATCATCAACGTCCACCCGAGCCTGCTGCCCGCCTTCCCCGGCGCGTCGGCGTACATGCAGGCCATCGAGGAGGGCGTCCGCATCGCCGGCGTCACCGCCCATTACGTGACGACGGACCTGGACCAAGGGCCGATCATCACCCAGCGCGCGTTCAACGTCCCCGACGACGCCACCGAAGAGGAACTCCAGCAGATCGGCCAGCCGCTGGAAGCCGAAGCGCTCATCGAGGCCATCAAACTCCACCTCAACGACGAGGTGAACGTCCACCGTGGCCGGACGAAACTGCGGGACCCCGAAGAGACCTCGGCCCAGCTCGGTGCGCCGGAGAAACTCGACCAGCTGAACCCCGACCGTCCCATCGACGGCCTCGGCGAGTTCGTCGCCGAGGACGACGGTGAGATCGAGGCTGACGACTGAAAACGCGCTGTACTTTCAAACAGCTCAGAGTTCGCCAGCGGCGCTAACGGCTTCGTCGAGCGACGGCGCGTCGAACACGTCGCCACCAATGTAGGCGTTCGTGCCGGCACAGTAGAGGTCGCGAGCGACCTGGATTACGTCCTCATCGAGCGGTTCTGGCGACTCCGCACAGAGCGATTTCCAGTCGGCGATGCTCTCCGCGTCGGCCTGCTCTTTGGCCTCGCTCACGGCTTCGACCCACTCGGGCTGGGTGCGCTTGTGGTACTGTCGGATGACCTCCTTCGAGACCTGCTGGCCCCCGTAGGAGAAGCGGTTCTCGTCGAACGTGCCGACCACGTCGGCCACGCGGATTTCCCCGTCGTAGTACAGGCACTCGATCTTCCCGTCCTCGTGGACCAGATCGGCCTCGGCGGCCTGCTGGGTGACGATGTGGTTGACCGCCCGAGCCAGTTCTTCGAGGCGGTCGATGCTGGCCGTGCCGGCGATCCGGTCGGCTGCCTCCCGGTCGAGATACCGGTCCTGCTCTTCGTATTTCGTCGAGAACTCCACGATGGGCTCGTCGAGGTCGACGACCTCTTCGGGCCAGGTGTCGTAGTCGAGCCCGTGGTCGGCGGGCTCGGTCCGGGACCGTAGCGACGACCCGACGCCGACGCGGTTCCGGAAGACGATCTCCAGGGGAATGAGGTAGTTCTCGTCGGCAGCCCCGTGGTATGCGTCGTAGTCGTAGCGCCCGTCCTCGAAGGGGAGGTCCGGGACCTGCGTGAGTTCGATGACCATCTCCTCGGGGGCGGCGTCGGCCGACAGCGCCTCGCCGAGGTCCAGCACCTCGTCGCTGTCGGGGAGCCTGACGCCCTCGTAGTGTGTCGGGACGTGGTTCTCCTCCAGCAGTTGGAAGTTGTACGCGCCCATCGTACACAGCGACGCGCCCTTGTCGGGGATCCGGTCCGGCATCTTGCCCCAGTCGAACACGGAGTAGTCGTCCGTGAACACGAACGCGCCGCGGCCGAGGTCTTCGGCCGTCGCCGGTTCGTCCACGCGGAATTCCTTGACGCTCGTCATTGTGCCCGCCTTTCGGGCCGGGGACAAAGACGTTTCTCATACTGTCGGCTGTAACTATTGTGAGATGTTCGCGGTGGCGAAATTCGTCACAGACAGTATCACTCGCGCTCGGAAGGCAACGTTTTCCGTCGGGCTGTCGACTGACCTCCTGATGGCTACCAGTCTGTTGGTCGAGGCTGCGATCATCGTCGCCGCGACGGCAGCGATCTGGAAAGGGAGCGACTGGCTCGAATCCGCGAGCGAACGGCTCGCGACGTACTACGGCCTCCCGGAAGTCGTTCAGGGCGCAATCATCGTCGCCGTCGGGTCGAGCTTCCCGGAGGTCGCAGCGGTCGTGCTCTCGGCGCTGGACGGGTCGATGTCTCTCGGTGTGGGCGCAATCGTCGGCTCGGCGATTTTCAATATTCTCATCATCCCCGCAGTCGCGGGCATCGCCACGGACGACGAACTCGAATCGAGTCGGACGCTCGTCTACAAGGAGGCGCAGTTCTACATGCTCGCCGTCTCAGTCCTGCTCATCACGATGGCGCTCGCGGTCATCTACTATCCCGGCGAGGCGACGCTCACGGGCGTCATCACGCGGCCGCTGGCGGCGATTCCGCTCGCGCTCTACGGCCTGTACGTCTTCATCCAGTACCAGGACACGGCCGACCACGACCCGGGGGAAGACTGGACCGCCGGTATCTCTGTCGGGCGGCAGTGGCTCTTTCTCTTGCTCGGCCTCGCGGTCATTCTCGTGGCGGTGGAGAGCTTGGTCCACTCCGTCAAAGTCATCGGCCGGGCCGCCGGCGTGCAAGAGTTTCTGCTCGGCGTGACGATTCTGGCGGCGGCGACGAGTCTCCCCGACACGCTCGTCAGTGTCAGAGCGGCCCGCGACGACCGCGGAGTCACGTCGCTCGCGAACGTCCTCGGCTCGAACACGTTCGACCTGCTCGTCGCCATCCCGCTCGGCGTCTTCATCGCCGGCGCGTGGACCGTCGATTTCGCGATGGCCGTGCCGATGTTCGGTGTCCTGACCGGGGCGACGATTCTCCTGTTCACCGCCCTCCGGACCGACCTCGTGTTGAGCGAACTCGAATCCTATGCGCTGCTCGGCGCCTACGCGGTATTCGTCGCCTGGATCGTCATCGAGACTGCGGGCTGGGTCGGCGGCGTATTGCCGACCTGATCTCTCTTCCGGAACTGCAGCCGCTTGCGTCCCGAAACACGGGGACCTGTCGACCTTGTGGACCATGTGCGTACCCATACGTTTTTGACCGTTCTTTCCCTCCTGTCCAGCAATGCCGGACGTCCCAGAGACCGTCGGTACGCCGGACGGCTCCGTCGAGTTCGAGCACCGTCCGACGACTGCCCAGTCGTTCGAGAACGCGCTCGCCAAGGCGAGAAACGGGACGCGACTGACAGTCGACGACGCAGTCGAACTCCTCACGACGGGCACCGACCGGGACGGCATCGACCACTACCGGAAAGAGCAGGTACTCGAAGCGGCTGACCGACGCCGGGCGGAGGTCGTCGGCGACGAGGTCACCTTCGTCGCGAACCTCAACAACAACGTCACGACGGCCTGTAACACCGGCTGTCTGTTCTGTAACTTCAAGGACCGCTCCGAGCAGTTCCGCAGCGACTACCAGGAGGACCACGGCGGCTTCACGAAGACGCCGAGTGAATCCCGCGAAATCGTACGGGACGCCCTCGACCGCGGCATCTACGAGGTCTGTTCGGTATCGGGGCTCCATCCCGCGCTCGCGCTGGACGACGAGCACCGGGAGATACTGGAGACGAGCGACCGCGGCGACCTGAACTACCGATCGCCCGACGAGTACGAGAAAGACCCGGCCACCTACTGTGAACAGATTCGGGCGATGAACGTCGGCGACGTCCACCTCCACTCGATGACGCCGGAGGAAGCCTATCACGCCCGCCGCGGCACCGACTGGTCCTACGAGGAGGTGTACGGTCGCCTCCAAGACGCTGGCCTCGACAGCGTGCCCGGTACCGCCGCCGAGATTCTCGTTGACGAGGTCCGGGACGTCATCTGTCCGGGCAAGATCGGGACCGACGAGTGGCTCGAAGCGATGGAGGCGGCCGCGTCGGTCGGCCTCGACATGACCTCGACGATGATGTACGGCCACGTCGAGAACGAGCGCCACCGCGCGCTGCACCTGCAGCGCATCCGCGACCTGCAGGACCGGACCGGCGCGATCACGGAGTTCGTCCCGCTGTCCTTTGTCCACGAGGAGACGCCGCTGTACGAGCGCGGGATGGTCGACGGCGGCGCGTCCATCGACGAGGACGAACTGCTGATCGCCGTCTCACGGCTCTTCCTCGACAACGTCGACCACATCCAGTCCTCGTGGGTCAAATACGGCGACACGCAAGGGCTGAAGATGCTCACCTGCGGCGCGGACGATTTCATGGGAACCATCCTCTCCGAGGAGATCACCAAGCGCGCCGGCGGCGACTACGGCGAGTTCCGGTCGTTCCAGGAGTACGCCGACATGATCACCGCCATCGGCCGGACACCGGTCGAGCGGTCGACGGACTACGAACAGCGCCGCGTCATCGACCCCGACGCCGACGTGCTCGGCCCGCAACTCGGGCCACAGGCTGACGGAACGCCGTTGCTCGACTGAAGTAGTGGACCACGGCTGGGCACTGGCCGTGGTCGACGTGGTAGAGTATTCTGCCTGGCACTGCTGTCAGAGGCACGTCCAGGCATGATATGTATTGGTGTGCCAGTACATGTGTAGCTACGGCCTAGTCGACTAGGTGAGTAGTGTCCAGGATCCGTTCTGACCGTGACGGCTGTTCATGCGCAGAGGCCACGGGATCACACGCTCGCCGGATTCACGCCGCGGTCCAGTATCGACCGGAACCGTTCGCCGTCGTCGTCCTCAGCCTCGATAGCCGCCTCGATGGGCTCCGAGAGCCAGCCGTCGTCGACGAAGCGGTCGTAGACCGGCAACCGCTCTGTCAGGGGCACCTCGGCGGCGTCGGCGACGGCCGTCAGTTCCTGCAGCGCGGGCCACTCGTACTCGGGGTTGATGTGGTCCACAGTCACTGGGGAGACGCCGCCCAGGTCGTCGATACCGCAGTCGGTCAGGTCCCGGGCGGGCGCGAGGTTCGGCGGAACCTGTACCGACACCTCCTCGGGAAGCGCTGCGCGAGCCATCGCCGTTACCCGGCGCATCGTCGCCAGGTCGGGAGAGCCGCCCTGCCAGCGCTCGTTCTCGACGACGGGCTGGACGATGACCTCCTGGATGTGGTCGTAGCGCTCGTGCAGTTCACGGATGGCGAGCAGGCTCTCGGCGCGGTGGTGCCAGTCCTCGCCGATGCCGACGAGGATGCCCGTCGTGAACGGCACACCGAGTTCGCCGGCCACGCGGAGGGTGTTCAGCCGCTGGCCGGGGTTTTTCGCCCGCGGACCGCCGTGAGCCTGCACCTCAGTGGTCGTCTCCAGCATGACGCCCATCGAGGCGTTCAGGTCGGCGACGTGGGCCATCTGTTCGCGCGTCTGGTCGCCCGGATTCGCGTGCGGGAGCAACCCCTCTTCCAGGGCGATTTCGCAGGCCTCCCGGAGGTACTCGTGGATGGAGTCGTGGCCCCACTCGGCGAGCTGGTCGTGGACGGCGGTGTAGCGGTCGTCCGGGTCGTCGCCGAAGGTGAACAGGGCCTCGGTACAGCCGGCGTCGGCCCCGCGGCGACAGGTCTCGCGGATCTCCTCGCGGTCCATCAGCTCCGCCTGCCCCGGCGGGTCGTAGTACGTGCAGTAGGTGCAGGTGTATCGGCAGGCGGTCGTCAGCGGCAGGAACACGTTCCGGCAGTAGGACAGCGCCGACGCGGCCTCGACGTCCCCGGGCATCACCGACAGCAGTCGCTCGATGTCGGCGTCCGGGATCTCGATGTCGATATCGTGCGCGTCCGTGCCGGGTATCACGTCCCGGGGTGTGCACCCCACGAACAAAAACCTTCACTCGCGGCTCACGGTGACACGGCCGTCTGTGAGCGACAGACTGAAACCGGCGTCAATGAGCCAGTCCGCGGCCGCGCCGTCGCTGTGTAGCAGCACTTCAGCGAGGTCGCCCGGTTCGTCGATGTCGGTCGCGAGCCGCCGAGAGTCAACTTCGGTAACGCTGGCTCCCACGTCCCGGGCAATCTGCCGGTGGTCACGTATCGACGCGCCGTGGTAGTCGACCCTGAACTCGGGGTGGCGACAGACGAAGGCGTTCGTCCCGCCGCCCAGACCCGGGGCCAGCACGACGTCGGCGTCGGGGGCGAGCAGTCGCTCGATACTTTTCGGCGTTACGAGCGGCAAATCCGCCATCACGACGGCAAGTGCGCCATCGCCGTCAGTCACTATCGACGCGAGCAGGTCGTTGACGAGCGGGTCGAGCCCGCGGTCGTCGACAGTGAGCGGTGCGGCACAGTCGAGCGGTGCCGTCGAGATAACGTCGGGTTCGTGGCCCGCCGCTGTCACTGCGTCGACGACATCTGCAAGCATCGCTTCGGTAAAATCACGGCGCTCGTCGGGAGAAAGAACGGACGCAAGTCGCGTTTTGGGGTCAGACCCCGAGACGGGGACGACGAGACGCATTACAGCTTGGAGTACTCGTCCTCACTCATCTGGGTGTACGCGTAGTAGCCGCCACCGACCAGCAACAGGAGGACGATGAGTCCGCCGCCGACCAGCAGGAGCGTTCGCTGGGTCTGAGCGCTCTGCTGGGCCTGCTGTGCCTGACTTTCGGCCTCCTCGGCGAGGTCCTGGGCGTTCTGGAAGTTCCCGTTCTCGTAGGAGGAGATAGCGCTACTGACTAGATCCTCGGCGTCTTCGTTCCCACCGGCTTCGTCGATTGCGGCCTGCGCGTCGTCGATTGCCTGTCTCGCTGACTGGCTCTCTTCAGTGTAGTGGCGGGCGGTGTCGTTGCGGAACTCGTCCTCGTTGCTCCCGCTGATACGACTGAGAGAGGCGACCTGATAGTTCTGTGCCGGGTCGTACGTGTAGTTCGAGATGGCCGGCGTCGTGCCGACGAGCTCGACGCGAACCTGGTCCCCGTTATTGTCGATCTCCAGGTCCTGCTCGAAGGACTGGTCGCCGTAGGTTTCCTGGCTCACCTGGCTACCCGCACGCAACACAGTGACCGTCCAGCTAACGTCCTGGAGTTCGGTCGAGCCGGCGAGCGTCCACTCGTTCGGTGCGTCGGTGAACGGGTCGTCAATCGTGTACGTCACCGACACCTCTTCCTCGACGGCTGTCTCGCTCGGGACTCCCTCGGCAGAGACAGAGAACGCACTCGCTGTGCCGGCGGTCGCGAGCAGCGCGACAACACAGAGGAGTGCGGCGGTCTTGTTAGAACAGCGGATCAAGTTCATCTTCGTCGTCTTCGACTAAGTCCTCTAAGTTATCTTCGCTTTGGTTACGGATATCGTCGATATTGTCTTGGGCCTCGATGGCGACCTGCTGGAGTTCCTTGATGCGGGGAACGTTGTGGACGCCGGCCAGCAGGATGGACGCGGCCACTTTCGGGGCGTTGGTCGGATAGTCGCCACCGCGGACCTCCATCGAACCGGTCTGCTCCTCGAGCCACTTCCGGCCGCGCTCTATTCCCTTTCGATTCAGGTGCTCTGGCGGCCCTGCCATCACGAGCAGAGCACGCTCCGCACCTTCGATCTCGCAGGGGAGCGTCAGCCTGCCGAGCGCGGCTTTCCGGACGAGCGACGTGATACGGTTCGTCGTGTTCGCCGTGTCCATCCCGTCGTCAGACGAGTCGTCGCCCTTGAACCGCGAGAGCAGGCCGCCGCCGCCGGAGGATACCTCGACGTCTTCGGAGGCGTAGCCGACGGTGGACACGCCGCCGCCGTCGAGCGTGTTGATGATCTCGGAGGAGTCGACGACGCTCTCGGCGACGTTGTCGCCGGCCTCGATCTCGCCGGCACCGAACAGCACGCCGAAGCGCCGGACGATCTCCTCGTTGATGTGGTCGTAGCCGCCCTCGACGGACTCGCCGGTCTGTCGCCAGGCGTCGTTGTCGAACACCATCAGATTGTCCACCTCGCGCACGAACGTCTGGAACGACCGAGCGGCGTTGAGGGTGTAGATGCCACCCTCGTCGCTGCCCGGCAGGACGCCCAGGCCGTACACCGGTTCGGTGTAGATGCGCTTGAGGTGTTTCGCGACGACCGGCGACCCGCCCGACCCCGTCCCGCCGCCGAGACCGGCGACGATGAGGAAGGCGTCGACTTCGTGAACAGGGATGTTGTCGATAGCGCCCTGTACCTCGTCGATATCCTCTTCGGCGATTTCCGCGCCGAGTTCGTTGTCTGCGCCCACGCCGTGGCCCTTAACGCGGGCCTGGCCGATGAGCACTCGATTCTCTTCCGGAATGTGTTCTAGCCCAAGCAGGTCTGCTTTCGCTGTATTGACCGCAACAGCCGAGCGGACGATTCCCGAGCCGGTCTCCTTGTCGTACTCGAGGAATTTGTCCACAATTTTGCCCCCGGCCTGCCCGAAGCCGATCATCGCCAGTTTCATTATATAGTTCTCCGCTTAAAGGGTCAAAGAGCGATAGCGAGTATAAGTGTTTTGCCCGGATCTCAGCCCTGAAAGCCAGGATTGAAAATCAATACTATCCAACACAACACTCTTTAGGGGATGGCTACTGCCGGCGCTTATCCGCTGAGGTATCCGCTGAGTGTCGTTAGAGAGTCACTACTGACTCCGAACGCGTCGATTTCGTTCGTTGTCGGAGTGTTATCGAATTTGAGTGAGCGGTACTGGTCGGCACCCATCGGGAACCCGACGCTCCCCAGCACAGAGAGACCGACCTTCGCCAGCGGCATCGGGAGCGGGACGATGCTTACCGACGACCCGTCGGCATCATACACCTGATTGGTCACGTCTCTGAGCGTCAGCACTTCCGGCCCACCGATTTCGTAGGTCTCGCCGACGTGTTCTTCGGATTCGATACTGTTGACGAGCATCGGCACGAGGTCACCGACCCAGATGGGCTGGAACTTGGTTTGCTTTCCGCCGCCGGGGAGCGGGTACAGCGGGACGCCCGGCGCGAACATCCCCTTGAGGCGCTTCGTGAAGGAGACGAACTCTCCGCCCTCGCCGAAGACGACCGACGGCCGGAAGATGGTCCAGTCCAGCGAAGACTCCGTAACGACCTGCTCGGCCCGACCCTTCGACCGGATGTAATGCGTGTCGCCATTGGGGTCCGCACCCAGCGCACTCAACTGGACGAACCGGTCGACGTCGTGTTCTTCGGCGGCTTGCACGCTGTTTTCGGTCCCGCCGAGGTGGATGCGTTCGTGCATCTCGTCGCCGCCGTCCGGCTTGAACAGGGGCGACAGTGCGACCAGGAAATACACCGCGTCCTGGCCCTCGAACGCGCTCTCGATGCTGTCGTACTCCGTGACATCCCCGGCAACAGTTTCGACACCGCTGGGAAGCGTCGCATCTTCCGGTGACCGGGACAACGCAGTGACGGTGTGTCCCTGGTCGTCGAGTTCGCGGCACAGGTGTTGCCCGATGAATCCAGTCCCGCCGACGACAAGTACATTCATAGACTCCAGTACGGTCGGTAGAACCGTAAAGGTGGGCGTGTTTGTTCGGCTGACCGGTCCGCAGTCCGGCCACTTGTGTCAGCCTACGGATGCACTGTCCGGTCGGGGCGCTTACGTCCCCCCACACGGATTGTGAGGTATGCTCGTCACGCTCGAAGGATTGGACGGGAGCGGCAAGACGACTGTGTGGGAACGGCTCCAGAGCGACGACACTGTCCCCAGCGAGGCTGTGTTCACGCGCGAACCGACCGACACCTGGTACGGGGACGCCGTTCAGCGCTCTATCGACGACGACGACGCGGACTCGCTGGCCGAACTGTTCCTCTACACGGCCGACCACGCCGCACATCTCTCGAACACGGTCCGACCGGCGCTCAACGAGGACCGACTTGTCGTCTCCGACCGCTACAGCGACTCGCGGTACGCGTATCAGGGTGCGACACTCGAAGCTAGTGAGACGTTCGACGACCCGCTGTCGTACGTCCGGGAGGTCCACGCCCCCTGGACCCGTCCGCCGGACCGGACCGTGTATCTCGACCTCGATCCCGAAACCGCCGCACAGCGCAGCGGTGCGACGAACAAGTTCGAAACTGCTGACTATCTTTCGACGGTTCGTGACAACTACGAGCGACTCATCGACGCCGACCCGGAGCGGTTCGTACGCGTCGACGCGACCGCTGACCCGGACACCGTGTACGAACGCGTCCGAGCGGCGGTTCTCGATTAGTCCATCGACGCCGGCAGTTCGACCTCGTCGGGGGCAGGCATCCAAAAGTAATCGAACGTGATCCCGATAGCGAGCGGAATAACGACCGTCATGAGGATGACAGCCGTCTGACTCCCGAGATCCGCACCGAGTTTGAATACACCGCTCAATACGATGAGGATGACGACCATGACTACCGGACAGAGGAGCAGCGAGTAGACGATACTTCCCCACCGCGTGTGCAAACGGACGCGGAAAAAGCGCGTCATGAGCGCCGTCACAGCACTGTTGACCAGCACGATGACGAGCAGGCCGATAATACCGGCGACACTGACCATGTTCGACGTAGGGCGGCAAGTCCCTTTGCCGTGTCGGAACAACGTGACTCGCTCACTCTAAGCAGATGTACGTGCGCGTGTCAGCGACGCCGTTGAGATCACGGACGTGACCTGCGACCGACTGCATGATATCGTACACCTCCGTCCCGGTCGCTTCGGCGATGATATCGTACTGCCCGGCGACGATGTGTGCTTCGGTGATGCCCTCGGCGTCGCGAACTGCCGCAAGGAGTTCTTCGGATTTCCCGGCAGCGGTCTTGATCATAATGAACGCGCTAACCATGTTGTGGTGTGTCGTGTCATAGCACGAAAAAGCTTCCGTCAGGGGACAACAACGGCTTTGTTGTTTGATATCGTGGTCAAGGCGTCCGGTGGTTCCACCGGGTGGGTACTTTTATTCACCCCCGTCCCATAGGAGCGTGTATGCGATTCGTTATCGTGGGTGCAGGTCGTGTCGGACTGCGGACGGCTCGCGTCCTGCAAGAGAGTGGCCACGAAGTTGTCCTCATCGAGCGCGATGAGAACGCGGTCGAGCGCGCGCGGACGGCTGGCTTCGAGGTGATCGCGGGTGACGGCGCTATCGAGGAGATACTCGGTGGCGCCGACCTCGAAGCCGCCGACGCGCTCGGCGCGCTCACCGGCGACTTGAACGACAACTTCGTCGCCTGTATGATCGCCAAGGAACACGGCTGTCGAACCGTTATGCGCATCGACGAGGACTACCGCGAGGAGATCTACCGACGCTACGCCTCCGACGTCGACGAGGTCATCTACCCCGAACGGCTGGGCGCTATCGCCGCGAAGAACGCGCTGCTGGGCGGGAACATCCGCGCAGTCGCCGACATCGCACAGAACCTCCAGCTCGTGGAGTTCACCATCCAGAAGCAATCGCCGATGGAGGGGTACTCACTGTCGGAGTTGGAGCTTCCGTCGAATTCCCGACTGATGGCGCACGGGAAAGGCGAAGCCCCGCTCGCCATTCCCGACCCGGACGAAACACTGGAGGCCGGTGACCGGGTCGTGATACTGGCCGACTTCGAGACGCTCTCCGACGTTCGTAGTATCGTTGTCGGTGAATCAGAGCCCGCGACCGCGCTTGGAGGTGCCTGAACATGGTTATTGCGTACGTGATGGTCAAAGCCCACACCGGTGATGCGGATCGTCTGAAAAGTGATATCGAAGCCGTCGACGGCGTTGTCGAAGCCCACATCGTCGCCGGTGACGTCGACTTCATCGCAAAAGTGAACGTGGAGACGCCCGCCGAAGTCAAGGACGTCGCAGCGACACATATCCAGGAAATCCAGGGCGTCGAAACGACACAGACCTACATCGCGATGGACTAAACGACGCGGCCACGGTTTTCGGCGCTCGGAACCGTATAGCTACAGCGGCGTCCCGCCGCGGGTGCCTTCGCTCCCGCCGGTACTCGCCGAATCGAGCAGGTCAGCCACGACGCCAACGTAGTCGTAGCCGGGAATGACGCCCTCGACGTACGTCCCTTCGACGTACTCGACGAAGGTCTTGGCAACGTCTGCGGCTTGCCGTTCGCCGCCCATCGTGTACTCGAACGTGACGACGACCTGTTCGCCGTCCTCGACGACGCTGTAATCGTCCAGTTCGACAGATGTCCGGGTCGCTTTCGGCGCGTCCTCGAGCCGCCGCTCCAGCGTCTCGAACCAGCCGTCGATGACGGCGTCACCGACCTCGTCGCTTGTCGCGGCCTGTAGCGACGGCGCTCTGACCGTCACCTCGTAGTTCGTCCGCCACTTTTCGCCCTCAGTTGCAGTCACGCGGCCGTCGAAGTTCGTCGTCTCGACAGCGTAGCTATCCCCGGCCGAGACGAGCGCATCGTGTCGGTCGAACGCTTCGGCAACGTCATCTGGCACATCAGTCATTACGCCGGTATAGGCCACAGACGTGCAAAAACGCGTCGTGTCCGGTTCGTCTCCGTTCGAATTGCTAGCCACCCGACGCTACCGTCTGAGCGTCACACCCGAATCTGTGACCGACGCAGCTGTGCCACACCTGAGCCAAGTCAGATTGTCAAGTGTGTCACATATACGCGGCCAAAGTTGTCTCTTGTGGACTACTGTGGCGGCTATCGCAGGCGCACAGCGTCCGGTGGCAATTTGCACCCCGCTCGCACCGCTCCTCGTGTCCACTCGTCGCAGGATGCGAGGGATGGGATTCGAACTCGAATGCAAACGCTCGCGTTGCTCGCGTTTCCGTAGTTCGAATCGCCATCAAAACGGTTCACACGCTCTCACATTGTTCGAGCGGATTCATGCGAGGGATGGGATTCGAACCCGATGCAAATCCTCACTTCGTTCGAATTTCCGTGATTCGAATCCCACGATGACATTCGTTGCTCACGGATTGTTCGCAACAGAATGCGAGGGATGGGATTCGAACCCACGGACCCCTACGGGAGCGGGTCTTAAGCCCACCGCCTTTGGCCAAGCTCGGCTACCCTCGCGCAGATTGAACTCTGCGGGGGCTAGTGAATGGTCCTTTCGGTCTCGGACTGCGAGGTGTCCTATCGCGTCCCACCACAGTCAGGTCGGCGGAACTCGATAGCGGCCGTGACACACTGGTTCAGCTGTCACTTCTCCTCTGACGCCCGTCTACTCCTCGACCGGGAGCCTGTCGGTCGGAAGGAACTTCGTCCGGTCGGCGTGGTCGAACGTTGCGACCGGCGTCCCGTCCAGTTTCCTGAGCAACGTCTGGAACGTCGCACCGTCGTTCGCGGCGGTAACCGTGTTCCCGGCATCCTGGAGTTTGTACGCGCCAGCGATGAACAGCGAGGCGGCGTCCGGATCGAAGTACTCGACGGCCAGAAACACCTGCTCCCCGACCGTCCGCCGGTACACGTCGTACGCTTCGAGTGGGTTCGATTCGACCAGCCGCGTCACTTCCTCGGCCTTGTTACCCGGAATAACGAACACGAGTTCGAGTCCGTCACCGTCGTCGACTGTCTGCAGGCCCGCGTCCCCGGCCGGGACGACGACGGCCTCGCGGCCGTTAGCGCGCCGCTGGTCAGCCAGCGCCTGTGTCTCTTCCAGCGTCTGTTTCCACGATGCTTTGCGGTCGTCCGAACCGGCGGCAAGCCGTTCGAGGTCGTCTGTCCCTTCGCCACCTGTCTTAACCATATCCTGTCGTTACGCCCGCGGGAGGTAAATGGTGGTGTCACTGGACGCCGAAGACAACCTCCATGCTCAGTGAAAGCCCGAGGACGAACAGACTCGCTACGAATAGCTTCACCGGCGGTGAGAGCCGGTCTTCGGGCGGGGCGAGCGAGTCGAGTGGCGGCACGACGCGGGCCAACACCGACTCGAACGGCGTCCGCTCCCGCGCTGACACGCCGAACGACACGCCGGACTCATCAGACTCGTCGGAATCGAGGGACGGCGCGCGCCACAGGGTGATCGATGCGTAGCCGAACAGCGCGAAGCCGATAAAAAACAGCACGAACTTCACCGTCAGCCAGCCACCGCCACGGAGCGGCGAGAGCACGCCACCGATAAGCGTTGCTGTGAGTGTGACGCCGAGGGCGTACCACAGCAGATCGAGTACCTTCCCCGCCAGGTTATCCATCGTGCGTGTCGTAGCCACGGCGACGCAGTTCTTCGCCGGGAGCGTCGTGGTCCGTCGCGTGCCGGTGACAGAAGCTCGTCCGTCTGTCGTCGACATCGTAGTACTGCGGCGTTTCGGTGTCACACCGACTGCCGAACGCTTCCTTGAGGTAGGCCCGTGCAGCGTCGGGGTCTCCATCACTGAGATACGTCACAGCCTGTTCGACGTGCTCCCGCACGTCCGGCGGGAGGTCCACATCGCTGAACTCCTCCTCGACGATCTCATCCCCGTCGGCCAACGCGGTATCGAACCCGAGCCGTTCCTTGAGCCGCTCACCGATCGACTGTTCCGCGCGGGACCGCTCGCGAATGACGTCACGGAACTCCCGGATACGGTCCCACACTTCGTCGCTAGCGTCTATGTCTTCGGGCCGAATCCGGACGGGACACCGCGTTGCGAAGGGACACCCCTCTGGCGGGTCTCGTGGACTCGGCGGTGAGCCAGGCAGGGTAATCCGGTCCGCCTGGGCCGTCGGGTCCGGTTCCGGAATCGCGGACAGCAGTGCGCGCGTGTAGGGGTTTTCCGGGTTCTGGAACAGCTGTTCCGTCGGCCCGACCTCCATGAGGTTCCCGAGATACATCACCCCGACGCGGTCACAGATGTGCCGGACCACGCTCAGGTCGTGCGCGATGAAGAGGTACGTGAGACCGAACTCCTCCTGAAGTTCCTCCAGCAGATTGAGTATCTGGGCCTGGACGGACACGTCGAGTGCCGACACGGGTTCGTCGAGGACGACGAACTCCGGTTCGAGCGCGAGTGCCCGAGCGATTCCGATACGCTGTCGCTGCCCGCCGGAGAACTGGTGGGGATACCGGTAGTAGTGCTCCGGCATGAGCCCGACCTCGTCGAGCAGTGTCCGTACCTTCTCCCGACGCTCGCGGGCCGTCCCCTGTTCGTGGACGTCCAGCGGCTCGCGGATGATCTCGCCGACAGTCATCCGGTCGTTGAGGCTCGATTCGGGGTCCTGAAACACCATCTGGGCGTTGCGGCGCCACTGCTTGAGGTCGCCGCCGCTGAGTTCGGTTATATCGGTTCCATCGAAGGAGACCGTCCCGGACGTGGCCGTCTCCAGTTGGATGAGCGTCCGACCGAGAGTCGTCTTGCCACAACCGGATTCACCGACCAGCCCGAACGTCTCGCCGCGCGCGATCTCGAAGTTCACGCCGTCGACGGCTTTCACCGGGTCCCCACCGAACAGCCCACCGCCTTCGTAGTACGTCTTCAGGTCCTGCACATCGAGTAACGTCTCGCCGGTCTGGTGTGACACAGTATCGACGATTGACTCACTCATCTGTGTCACCTCCCTCCAGCTGTCCGCCGGTGTCTCCGGCACTGTGGCCGTGGCCACCGTCAGCCCGGGCATCGCTGTCTTCGGACCCGGCCGGGCCGGTATCCTCACCGGCTTTTCGGCGCTCAGCCGGCCAGTCGTCCGCCGACAGCGCTTCGCTTGCCTCGGCGCCCGTCTGGTCTGCGTTCTCTTCGTGGTGTGTCACAGTGTCGTCGGTAGGCATATCTTCGGGATACAGGAGACAGGCGGCGGTGTGGTCTGCTGATTCGCCGACCTCCACATGGGCGGGATGGACCCGCTCACACTCGTCGAAGCCCTTCGGACATCGGCTGACGAACCGGCAGTACGACGCCGATTCGTGTGGCGTCGGCACGTCCCCTTCGATAGTGGGCAGCCGATCCGTACTGGGGTTCCGACCGGGAATACTCTGCAGTAGTCCCTGCGTGTATGGGTGGTGTGGGTTCGCGAACAGTTCCTCTACGGGTGCTTTCTCGACGACTTCGCCGGCGTACATCACGGCGACGCGGTCGGCAACCTCCGCGATGACGCCCATGTCGTGCGTAATGAACATGATACCGATGTCACGCTCCGTCTGAATTTCCTGTAGCAGGTCCAGAATCTGGGCCTGAATGGTGACATCGAGTGCTGTCGTCGGCTCATCACAGATGAGCAGGTCGGGGTCACAGGCTAGTGCCATCGCGATGACGGCTCGCTGGCGCATCCCGCCGGAGAACTCGTGGGGGAACTCGTCCACACGCCGTGCCGCGTCGGGGATGCCGACTGCACGCAACAGTTCGATGGCTTCCGACTTGGCTTCGGTGCCTTCCATACCGCGGTGGAGCTCCAGCGCCTCGATGATCTGGTTCCCGACAGTGTACACCGGGTTGAGCGAGCTCAGCGGGTCCTGAAACACCATCGCGATGTCCCCGCCACGAACTGACCGATACTGCTTTTCGGAAAGCGTCGTCAGCTCTCTCCCGTCTAATCGGATAGACGACTCCTCGCGGATTTCGCCCGGACTGTCGACCAGTCCCATTATCGAGCGTGCGGTGACGCTCTTGCCAGAGCCGGATTCGCCGACGATACCGAGCGTCTCGCCGCGTTCGATGTCGAACGAAACGCCGTCGACAGCGCGGATCTCCTCTCGGTCGCTGTGGAACACGGTTCGGAGGTTGTCAACGGCCAGCAGCGGCTCGCCGTCGTCGGTGTGGCTCATCCGCCACCACCTCCGGCGGCCGCGCCAGTCGCACCGCCTTCGGCACCCTCGCTCTGTGGGTCGATAGCGTCACGAATCCCGTCGCTGAATGCGTTGAAGCCGGTGACAACCAGCGTAATCAGGATACCCGGGATGAGCGAGATGTGCCAGGACTGACTGGCGATGTACTGTTGTCCGATGTTGATCGCCCGCCCCCACTCAGGAGTCGGGGCGGTGATCCCGAGTCCGAGGAACGAGAGTGCAGAGACGGAAATAATCACGCCACCGAGCGTCAGGGAGGCGTAAACCAGGAGATAACCGAGGATATACGGTGCCATATGTTTCCGCATAATCACAGTGGGTCGCTGGCCGTAACTCTTTGCCGCGTCGACCCACTCCTGTTCACCGACCTGTAGTGCAGGGCCACGGACCGCTCGCCACAGCCCCGGCCAGCGTATCAACGCGAACAGGAGGATGAACAGCATGGCCCCGCTGTATAGCTCTGCTATCCAGTGGTTCCTGAACACCACCGTCGCAAGAATCACCAGCAGCAATGCTGGCATTGCCTGGACGGAGTCGCTGGTCAGCACCACGATGAGGTCAGTCACCCCCTTGTAGTAGGCGGTAACTAATGCCAGCGTCGTTGCGATAAAGCCCGCAATCGCCATCGACCCGAGCCCGATGAACAGTGACACCCGTGCGCCGAACGCGAGGAAGGTGAACAGGTCCTTGCCGCTGACGAGCGTTCCGACAGGGTGGAACCGCCCGAAGTCGTCGTAACTCCAGACTCCGACGTTGCTGTCCCCGCTACCGCGGGAAGCGGAACCGAGGTTCGCTTCACCGATGGTAATCGTTTCGACCGTCTCCGTGTCCTCGTCGTAGTACTTCATATCGTGGGAGTACGGTCCCTCGATATTCTCTTCGGCCGTGGTTGGGCCGACAACGGGCGCGAACGCGGCCATCGTGACGAAGAAGACGACGACAGTGAGCCCGAACAGGCCCCAGTAGTGGCTTCGGAGTCGGTCGATGACGTCGTCAGTCGGCGTCCAGTCAGCAGCGCGGTAGTGCCGACGGAAAAGGACGTAGCCGTACCACAGCCAGCCTAGCAACGCTGCAACGTATGCATACACAAGCAGGAAGCGGATGAGCCACGCGTATTTCGGCTCAAGGCCGAGGAAGGTCCCCTGCCAGGCGCTCCCGTCGTAATACCCTCGGTTGGGTACCAGTTCCCGGCTCAACAGATGCGGCAGTTCGCTGAAGAAGGCTGACGCACTGGCGAACGCCTCGGCGCCGGGTGCTCCCGGGAGCAACCCGAGTCCGGCGCCTATCGCGCCAAGCAGCCCATCGAGGTATGTCGGTCCTTCAAGCAGCAACAGGATACAGAGTCCTGCTCCCCACAGTAGTGCCGGTCTGGGGTGTGCCCTGAGTCGGTCCTTCAACGGCTGATCGATGTCATCGGTGAGTTCTGTTTCCATCATCCGTCGTACCCCACACGCGGGTCGATAATCGTGTACGCGAAGTCCTGTACGATATTCAGGCCGACAATAAGCAGGATGAACAGGTACATCAGCGTCCCGACAAGCGGGAGGTCACCCTGCTTTGCCGCCTTGACGAACAGCAGGCCGATACCGTTGATAGAGAAGACAGTCTCGACGAGCACTGATCCGCCGATCAGGATGAACGCTTCCGCAGTGATGACCGGCACGAGCGGAATCAGGGCGTTCCGGAAGATGTGCTTCCACACCAGCACTCGCGGTGAGACGCCTTTGGCCTTGGCCGTTTCGACGTACTTCGAGTTGATTGTCTCAAGGACGGCGGTTCGGCCGATACGCATCTCTGTGCCCATCGACGCGGACCCGAGCACCAGTGCGGGCGGCAGTATCTGTTTTGTCGCTTTCGCCAGATTGGTCCATGCCTGCCCGGGATCAGTTATCAATCTCGTCGGGCTCCTGAGCACGGCGAGGTTCGGAGAGGTCACGACATTGGTCTCCACGATGAAGCTGGTCCAGCTGAACCCGAACAGCTGCTCTGTCTGTGAAAGCACCGTAACCAGAATCACCGCAAGCCAGAAGTTCGGCATCGCTCGCCAGACAATTCCACCGAAGGAGGCGAAGTAGTCAGAGAACGTATTGGGATTCAGGCCGGCGTAGAAGCCGAGTGGAATTCCGATTCCGAGGGCGATCAGGACCGCCCAGAACCCGAGCCAGATCGTCCGTGGGGCATAGCTGATGATGAGGTCGATGGCCGGCGTTCCGGAGTTGACGACCCACGATTGGCCCAGATCAAACAGGAACAGATTACCCATGAAATCGAAGTACTGCTCCCAGAGGGGCTCGTTCAATCCCAATCGTTGCTCGATCTGTCGAATCGCACGCGCATCGCCTTGCGGTCCGAGGATCGCTGCCGCGGGGCTAAGCGGCCCCAGCCGGATGATTGCAAACGTTACTGTCGTCCCGAAAATGATAACGGGGATTGACAGAGCCACACGCTTGAACAGGTATGTGAAGCGGCTCATGGCTTGTCTTGTCTCGGTTGTACGGGTATTTGTGAGTTCATAATCTTTGAGGGCTGCGAACTTGGTACCGTCACCGGGTATGACGGAAACGAAACGCTAGCGGGAGCGGGACTACTCTCTCTCTCCGAGAGACACAGTGTTCATCTTCTGGCGGCTCGGCCCCATCCCAGCCGGCGGGGTAAAGTCGACGTGGTCGTACCAGAACAGCTCCCTCAGTTCGTGATACACCGGCAGCATTGCGACGTCTTCCCAGTTCGCGTTCTCCAGTTTGATGTACGCGTCGTTCCGGGCGGCCTGGTCTTCTTCTGTCGGTGCCGGGTTATCGCTGAGCGACTGGTATGCCTCCTCTGCCTGCTGTGCGGCGTCGCCGTTCTCCGGCTGCCAGTTGACGTAGGAAATCGGGAAGTCGAGGCTCGTATCGGTCTGTGGCGGGTTCAGCAGCTGGAGGAAGTTGTCCGGGGCGGGCCAGTCGGCGACCCAGCCAAGCGAGTACATCTCTAGCTCGCCGTTGCGGCCACGTTCGAGCAGCGTGTTGAACGGCGCCTGATTGACTTCGAGGTCGATGTAGACGCTCTGAAGCTGGTCCCGGAGGATGCTTGCCGTTTCGCTCCAGACACCGGACTCGTAGATCGTCAGCTCGATGGCGACACGCTCGTTTTCGCCGTAGCCGGCCTCTTCCATCACCGAACGGGCCTGGCCGAGCTGGCTGTCGTCGTAGCCGTACGGGTACTCGTTTTCGGCGCGGTCGTTGTAGTTCTGGGCACCGCCGGGGAAGATGGACTTCGGCGTGAAATTGTACGCGGGCTCGCCGCGCTGCTTGAAGACCTGCTCGACAACGGTGTGCTGGTTCATCGCGTACGCGACCGCCTGACGGACGGGCTTGGGCACGTTGGCCATGTTAAATCCGAGGTAGAACACACCGATGGTCGACACACCGGAGTAGTTGGCCGTCGCGCCGTTACGCAACTCGCCGTAGGTCCCGATCTGACGACCCTGGTCGTCTTCTTCCTCAACGGATACCTTCCCGGGGTCGTACTGCGCCGTGGGCAACTCGAAGATGTCGGCATTGCGGTTCATCGCGTAGTTGTAATTGGCCGAATCGCTCTCGATGACCGCAAAGTGGACGCCGTCGACGCTCGGGCTCTCGCCGTAGTAGTCGTCGTATGCGCCGACTCTGGCTTCAGTTCCGGAGTCCCACGTATCGAACTCGAAGGGGCCGTTCCCGATGGGGTTCGAACTGGAGAACTCGGCCTGGGTCATCTCGCCGTCGTACCCTTCGATGTCGCCAACCAGGCCCTCGGGAACCGGTGAGAAGGAGGAGTACGCGAGCATCTCCAGCGTGGAGGCGAACGGCGCGTCTAGCTGGATCTCGAGCGTTGTTTCGTCAACGGCCGTGACGCCGAGTGTCCCGGGCTTGTACACTTCCTGTTCTTCGCCGTCGACCGTCTCGGTCGTCGTTTCGTGTGTGACGCCCAGCGAGTCCAGAACGAAGTAGGCACGACTGGAGTTGTCAGATGCAGTCAGCCGCTCGAACGCGTAGGCGAAGTCACTGGCGGTTACGGTGTCTCCGTTGTGGAAGGTCGCGTCCTTCAACTGGAACGTATAAGTGGTGAAGTCGTCGGATACCTCGTAATCCGCAGCCATAAGCCCCTCTACAGCGGGCTGGCTGTTGGGATAGTTCATCAGCGGATCGAACATCTGCTGGATGACGATCCCTGACTGGGTGTCGGTCGCCTCAATCGGGTCCATCGTCGTCATCGTCCCCGTATTGACTCGCCAGAGGTCACCGTCCCCTTTCAGGTCGGTCCCGACATCGCCCCCACTGCTGTCCGTCGAGTCCATACCGTCTCCGGTCCCCGCCTCGTCCTCAGTTCCGTCACTGTCACTATCACTTGAACATCCTGCCAGTGCTGCGGCCGCCGCAGCACTGCCCGTCGCTTTCAGAAACGATCGACGCTCCATGCTACTTGAACGTGGCATATTGATACCCAAATTGCCCCCCATAAATAGAAGTTATGTCATACAGTAGCTTGAAATATTAAACTGCTTGCATCAAGAAATTCAGTTTATTATCTATAGTAATCTTACATGATATATCCTGTGGTGGCTGTTTTCTGGGGGCGGAGATTCACCCCCGCAGAACCGAGTTTTCGGTGTCTCTGACCGCGCGCACGGGAGACCACCGTGGACTGATAGGTGGCAGTAACGGCTGTCGCTATCAGAAACTGCGCTACCAGTCGACGGAGAGTGACCCGTCGCCGTTCGGGTCTGGGGCGATCTCTTCGTTCGTTCGCCGGTCGATGACGTGGATGATGCCCCGGTCTTTCTTCGCCGGGCAGGCCTCCGCGGCCGCGACATTGTGATCGAGGTCCTCCTCGTCGATGAAGTAAGTCTCGGGCTTGGCGATGCCGGTGTCGAGGTCGAGTGTCCAGTTGCGCGACTTCTCGGCGCACTTGCCCGCGCCGAAGCACTTGTTGGCCTCGAAGATGATCTTGTAGGGCTTCTCCTCGACCGGGGGACCGTCCTGTTCGCCGAACTCGCTCGGGTCGACGTGGTCGTCCGCGTCTGCCATTACGCCCCGTTCGAGGCGGACCGCCTTTCGATTGTCGGTCTCGGCCGCGTTCGCCCGCTACGTCTCATCCGTCGACACGACCTCGACGAGGTCCCCGACGGCGAGGTCCGCACCGCGGTCGCCCTCGGGAACGCGGGCGATGAGCATCAGGGTGTAGAAGTGATCGAAGGCGTCCCGGTCAGCCCACTCCGGAAACGTCTCTCGCCGGCGTTCGATGAACCGCTCCCGGAACTCCGGGGTTTCCCTACCGGTGTCAGGGTCCCGCTGGGGGACGACACAGCGACCGCAAGGTGTCACCCCTTCGAAGCGGACGCCGCCGGCCCGGAAGGCAGGAGCGTCCGTACCGACGAAGCGGTCCTCCCAGAACGCCGGAACGCCGCCGATTTCGACGTTCGCGCGGAGCCGCCGTCGCAGCCCTTCGACGGTCACGTCGTCGAACCACGATGCCACGGTCTCAAGCGTCGCAGTGCTGATGACCGACGGGCCCATCTCCCGCCGGTCGACGTATCCGAGCGTCTCGTCGCGCTCGACGGTCAGGTCCACGTCGAAAAACGCGCTGAGCCATTCGGCTGCTCGGGCGCGGTCATCCGCATCCCGGAGTTCGAACGACACGCTATCGCCGTCAGTGGTGACCGACAGCGTTCCCGTTCCGGTGTCGTAGCTGGTGTCGATGTCGTGGACGCGGTCGGTCCGCTTCCCGTTGACCACGTCGCCGTCGGCGTCGAACATGGCGAACTCGCGGTCGTGCGCCAGCGTCCCGCCCGGGCGGATCGATACAGAGTCGCAGTCCATGCCGTCCAGTGCCTTGACGGGGTAGACGGTGAGTCGCTCGACGTGTGCCACTATCGGTTGCTCGCTCGGAACAACGAAAACGTTGTGTGGTTACCGGTGAATCTCGACGGATTCGAGCAGCATCTCCTCGGTCGCGCGTCGTTGCGGTCGGTGTCGACGCTGCCGATGGATTCGACGACCTCCATCCCGTCGATGACTTTCCCGAAGACGGCGTGTTTGCCGTCGAGGTGGGGCTGGGCGTCGAGCGTGATGAAGAACTGCGAGCCGTTGGTGTTCGGGCCGCTGTTGGCCATGCTGAGGACGCCCGGGCCGTCGTGACTGAGTTCGTCGTGGAACTCGTCGTCGAAGGAGTAACCAGGGCCGCCGCGGCCGGTGCCGGTCGGGTCGCCCATCTGGATCATGAAGTCCTCGATGATGCGGTGGATGTCGATGTCGGTGTACAGTGGGTCGATGCGCTTCTCGCCGGATTCGGGGTCTTCCCACGCACCGGTCCCCGGACCGACTTCGGTCCCGTCGTAGTCGTCGGCACCCTCGGCCAGGCCGACGAAGTTCTCGACGGTAGTCGGCACGCGCTCGTCGTACAGTTCGACTTCGATCTCGCCCTCTGTCGTGTGGAGGGTCGCAGTCAGGTCACTCATACTCGGTCGGAGGGAAGCCCGGCAGAAAAGCTTGCCCACTGACCGAGAGTTCAAGTACCGATACGAGGCCATCGCCGCCATTATCTGAGTAGCCGTCGCGTGGCGGGTCGCGGGAGCCCGACACGTCGCCACGCGAGCGGGAGTGTCGGCTGTTCGCTATTCCGGGCTACGGCAGGTGTGACAGTAGCAGCTTCGACACCTGCTCGGGGGCGTCGAACTGCACCCAGTGGCTCGCCGCCGGGAGCCGCTCGACTCGACAGTCCGGGACCCACTCGTCGAGGTCCTCAGTCAGGGCGAGCGAGAGCGCATCGTCCTGAACACCCCAGATAAGCAGCGTCGGCGCTGTCACCGGACGGTTGCCAACGCCGCCCGCCGTGAGCGTCAGCTTTGCGTTCCGCCGGACGAGCGCCCGATAGTAGTTGACTGCGGCCGTGCGCGCGCCCGGCTGCCCGAGCGCCCGCTTGTACCGCGTCACGTCGGTATCGGTGAAGGCGTCGGGGCGGGTCGGCCCGTCAGCGAGGATGCGCTCCAGCACGGTGCAATCCTTCCAGCGGAGGCTGGCCTCCGGAAGCACGGGAAGCTGAAAGAACAACACGTACCAGGACCGGAGGAGCTGGTCGAACGAGCGGCGGATCTCTCGCTCGTACGCCGACGGGTGGGGTGCATTCAGGACCGCTAGCTGGTCGACGATATCGGGACGGTCGATGGCGGTCTGCCAGGCGATGACGCCGCCCCAGTCGTGCCCAACAACGTGGGCCTGTTCGTGGTCGAACGCCGAAACGAGGCCCGCGACGTCGGCGACCAGTTCGTCGATGTGATACGCGGCGACGCCGTCGGGTTTGTCGGAGTGATTGTACCCCCGGAGGTCCGGCGCGACCACGCGGTAGCCGGCGTCCGCGAGCGCCGGGATCTGGTGTTTCCATGCGTACCAGAACTCCGGAAAGCCGTGCAACAAGACGACGAGGTCGCCGTCCGGCGGCCCAGCGGTCACGGTGTGGAGCCTGATACCGTTGGTGTCGACCAGCTCGTGGACGCCGGGTGTTTCTGATGCGGGTACTGTCCACGCAGTGCTGTCGCGAGCGCTGGCGTGTTGTCCCATTAGAATCACTTCGCCCGCTCGGTAGAAGTGGGTTCCGCTCCGTACCCCGTCGCCGGATTAGAAGGCCCGGAGGTCGTCGAGTATCTCCGCTGCGCTGCCGTCGGCAATCGCTTCACGGGCCTGTTCGAGGCCGTCCTGAATACTGTTGGCGTCCTC
This sequence comes from Haloarcula sp. CBA1122, assembly GCF_009741785.1. Classification (NCBI taxonomy): domain Archaea; kingdom Methanobacteriati; phylum Methanobacteriota; class Halobacteria; order Halobacteriales; family Haloarculaceae; genus Haloarcula; species Haloarcula sp. CBA1122. The sequence goes on along the minus strand of NZ_WPCB01000021.1, from coordinate 27,444 downwards.
GCGGGCGTAAATGCGGAGGGCGGCGTTGAGCGCGACAGCGTCGGCGAAGCCGTCCTCGCGCTCGCCGGCCAGCACGGCCTCGGTTATCGCCGCCGACTCTTCGGCTATGTCGTCGACCTGCAGGTCCTCGCTTTCGATGTCCATTCCGTACTCGCCGGTACGGATTTCGAAGTCCGCGATGTCCTCGTCGTCGGACTCCTCGCCGGTGACGGGCCATTCGGCCACGACCGTCTCGCCGGGGCGAACGTCGTCGTAGCCTTCCATTCCCTGGAAGAACAGGGCACGCTCGACGCTGCTGGTTTCAGATCGTGCGAGCGTTCGGACCATCTTCTTCGCGAAGGCCAGATGGTAGAAGCTGCCGAGATGTACGCTGGCGTTGGCCGGGTTCGCGAGCGTCTCGACGGTGTTGACGAAGGTCCGGACGCCCATGTTGTCGCGGCGCTCGAACAGGGCGTCGATGCCGGGATTGAACGCCGGCTGGTAGTAGAAGCCGAAGCCGACCTCGTCGACCATATCGGCGCTTTCGCTCGGTTCAATCTCCGTTCGGACGCCCAGTTCGTCCAGAACGTGCTTGTAGGCGTCCTGTTTCTGCGTGGGGACGCGGTCGCCGGAGTGAACGACAACGGGCGTGCCCGCGGCGGCGGCGACGACGCCCGCGGCGACGCCAAGAATCGCGGACCGACCTTTGCCGTCGTAGTTGGCCCCGCAGTCGACCGGGTCGGCGTCCGGAGCGGCTGTCTCGACCGATTCCTCGGACATCACGTCGACATAGGCAGCCAGTTCCTCTGGGGTGTTGCGCTTCCAGCGGTTGGCGAGCCAGAACGCGCCGAGCGTCGTGTGGTCGGGTTCGTCGCCGAGGATGCGTCGGAACGCCTCCCGGGCCTGCGTGCGGGACATATCGTCGGCCGATTTGTGACCGGAGCCGACGACTTCCGTCATGAGTCGTTTGAGCGGCCATTCGCCGTACTCCCGGGTCGCTTGCGCCATGGAAACGTGTTCGGGCCAGAGTTCAAAAGCCCCTGCGTTTCGTTCTCAATTTGCGGGAACTGGCTGCGGTCCCGAAAGGGATACACGACTACACTCCTAACCGAATACAATGAGTCTCCAGTCGGGCGAGTGGCGCGAGCAGATCGATGAGGTAGACGCTGCGCTCATCGACGAGTTCCAGAGTGACTTCCCGATTCAGGAACGTCCCTTCGAGGCTGTCGGTGAAGCGCTGGGGGTCTCAGCAGGGACAGCACTTGACCGGGTCAAAACGCTCCGTGATGACGGCATCTTCCGCCGCTTCGGCCCGGTTCTGAACCCGCCGGTCATCGGCTCTTCGACGCTTGCTGCTGTCAGTGCCCCGGAGGATCGGTTCGACGAGGTCGCCGAAATAATCAACGAGTACCGGCAGGTGAACCACAACTACGCTCGCGACCACGAGTGGAACATGTGGTTCGTCGTCACTGCAGGGTCCCGAAAGCGACGCGACGAGATTCTGGCCGAGATCGAGGAGCAAACCGGCTGCTCGGTGCTCGTCCTGCCGATGCTGACAGACTACTACATCGATCTGGAGTTCCCGGTCGTCAATGGGGACCGGTTCGCCCGGGAGAGTCTGGAGACAACTGACGCCAGTGCAACGCGAATAAGCGAGGACGCCGCCGTCGACCTCTCAGAACTGGACCGGCGATTATTGCTCGAAATCCAGAGTGGGTTCCCGCTCGTCGCGACGCCCTACCGGGACGTGGCGGACGCTGTCGATGCCGACGTGTCCGAAGTACTCTCGGCTATCAAGCAACTCCAGCGGACCGGCTGTATCAAGCGCATCGGCTGTGTCGTGAACCACATCGTTACCGGGTTCGACAACAACTGTATGGTCGTCTGGAACGTGCCGGACGACGCCCTCGACGAGCGGGGACAGGCAGTCGGGGAACTCCCCTACGTCACGCTCTGTTATCACCGGCCACGCCGCCCGGAGCAGGACTGGCAGTACAACCTCTTTACCATGATTCACGGGCGCGAAGCGAGCGTGGTCGACCAGAAGATAAACGAACTCGCCACCGAACACCTCCCCTACGAACACGACCGGCTCTACTCGACGGCGACGCTCAAACAGACCGGAGCGCGGTACGACGATATCGTCGGCCAGTAGGGCCTGGATAATAAGGCAGCCAGTTGGGACAGCCGGAATCCTTTTGCAATTCTGTCCTAAACATGCTAGCTAATGACAATGGGTCGGCAAGCGACAATCCTCGTCGTTGACGACGAACCAGCCGTGGCCGACGTGTACGCGGAACAGTTGCGGGACCGGTACACAGTCGAGACGGTATACAGCGGTGAGGCCGCCCTTTCGAAGCTTGATTCCGCAGTCGACGTTGTCTTGTTAGATCGGCGGATGCCGGACCTTTCCGGCGACGAGGTGCTGTCGGCGATCCGTGAGAAACGCTACGATACGCGCGTAGCCATGGTGACCGCGGTAGACCCCGACTTCGACATCATCGAGATGCCTTTCGATGACTACGTCCTCAAACCGGTGTCGAAGGAGGACCTCTTCGGGACAATCGAACAGTTGCTCCTGTACGCCGATTACGAGGAACGCCTGCGTGAGTGCTACTCGCTCACGGCGAAATACGCGGCACTGGAATCGTCGAAACCACAGGCCGTCCTCGATGAGAGCGAGGAGTTCTCCGAACTGAAGGCCGAACTCGCGGAGGTCCGGGCGGAGCTTGACGATATCACCGATTCCTTCGACGCCACTGACTTCGAGTTGCTGTTCCGGGACTTCGAGACAGGCGAATCGATGCCGGACAACACACAGCTCTGACCCGGTTCGGAGCGGGTCGTTTCTACGGTGGCGATGCTCACGGCGACCCGCCCACCCTTTCGAAAGCACTAACCGATTCTCTTCCATAGGAAGGGCAATGAGTCAGCAACTCCCGGACGTGCAGGCGTCGAGTCCGGACGTAACGGTCGGTCTCAATCGCGTCGGTGTGACGGGCGTCGAGAAACTCGTCAAACTGGGGCGTCGTGACCGCGACCCCATCGTACTCATGGCGGAGTTCGAAGTGTTCGTGGATCTGCCGTCTTGGCGCAAGGGGGCCGATATGTCCCGCAATATGGAGGTCATCGACGAGACGCTGGAAACCGCCGTGTCCGAGGAAGCCTATCGGGTCGAGGATGTCTGTGGCGACGCCGCCGAACTTCTGCTGGAGAAACACGACTACACGACGAAGGCGGAGGTCCGGATGGAAGCGGAGTACGTCACCCACGAGTCCACGCCGGCCTCCGGGATGCCGACGCAGTCGACCGCCGATATCATCGCCTCGGCGACGGCGACCGAAGACGGGACGAGCGAGGAGATCGGCGCTCGCGTCACCGGGATGACTGTCTGTCCGTGCTCCCAGGGGATGTCAGCCTCCCGTGCCCGCGAGACGCTCCAGCAACTCGACGTCGACGACGACGTCATCGAGGAGTTCCTCGAAACAATTCCCCAGGCCGGCCACTCACAGCGCGGCCACGCCACGCTCACAGTCCAGAGCGACGGCGCGCCCGAAGTCGACCTGAACGAACTCATCGAAGTCGCCCGCGACTCGATGAGCGCCCGCATCTACAACCTCGCAAAGCGGCCCGACGAGGACCACATGACCTACGAGGCCCACAAGGACGCCAAGTTCGTCGAGGACTGCGTTCGCGCGCTTGCCGAGGGCGTCGTCGAGACGTTCCCGGACCTGCCGGACGACGCCGTCGTGACGATGAAACAGTCCAACGACGAGTCCATTCACCAGCACAACGCCCACGCCGAGCGTGTGGCGCAGTTGGGCGATCTGCGGCAGGAAGTTAGCGAGGACAGCGAGGACTGAGCGCAGCGAAGTACTCGGAACGTCGGAGCGGGGAGCATAGCGACCCGCGAGACAGCGGTAGTTTTTGAGCACAGCGAAGTCATCAGGACGTTGAGCGAGGAGCGCGAGACGCAACACGTCTCGGTTACGAACGGCGAAGCCGTAGGCGTAGCGACTCGCGAGATTGCGGTCGCTGTCTGTGACGCTGTTTCTAACTCTCTGCTGACCCAGCTACGGCGGGCCGACCGGCTTCGCTTCGGCCCAGTGTTCTTCAAAGGCCTGGCTGATATCGGCAGTGAAATCGGAGTCCTTCATGTCGATGACACCGAAGGTTTCCTCGCGGCCGAGGGGGTGTGGGACCTCGATACAGACCTCGACGCCGTCGAGTAGCTCGAACGTGGTCCTGATGTTCGGGCTAGCGCGGGCGCTGTAGTTGTCGTAGTGGAAGAGGCGCTCGTAGTACTCGCGGTTGGCCTCCTCGGGAAGGCTCTCGAACAGATCCGGTCGGACGAGCAGGGACACCTCGACGCCTCGTTCCAGCGCCGCCTCGAGTTCATCGACGATCCGCTCGGTGCCGGAGAGGATATCGACCTGTCGAGCGGGTGCCGAGCCGACCATGATGATCTCGTCGTCGGCGGCAGCCAGCCGTTCGAGCAACAGGTCAAGCGAGTCGTTGGGGCCAACGGCGGCCGTCCAGAATGGCTCCTCGACGGGGTCTGCCGACTCCAGTTGTGACGAGAGGTCGTCGACGATTTCCTCGTACTGGCCGACCTTCTCTTGGAGTTCGCGCTTCTTGTCTTCGAGCAGGCGGTCGAGGGCGGTGTCCGGCTCGACGGCGACGTATTTCTTGGGTCGGCTGGCGGTCTGGCTGCGGACGAGATTGTACGTTTCGAGGCTGTTGAGCACGTCGTAGATGCGGCCCATCGGGACGTCGCTGGCCCGCGACAGTTCCTTGGCCGTTGTCGGTCCCGTTTCCAGTAGCGACCGGTATGCTCTAGCTTCGTACTCGGAGAGGCCGAGATCTCTGAGACTGGACATACCCATACATCAGGGTACGTGTGCAAAAACTTATCGGGGGTTTACCGTTTGTCCACGTTTGCTGCCGTTGTTCGTGTCAGCGTTCGCCAGTTATCGAGGCTTCGAGGTCGGTCGGCGTCGTCCCCTCGGCGACGATAGCGTCCCCGTCGAGGAGTCGCGCCGTGCCGTCGCCGTCCGGCTCCGGGACGACGGTGGTCTCGTGGTCGGCCAGCCGAAGTGCCGCGCGGTGGAGGTCCGTTCCCGCTTCGGCCCCGACGGTGAGCGTCTGGGGTTGCTGAAGGCGGGCCGCGACGCCGGCGTAGCCGGCCACCTCGACGCCCATCCGTTCTGCTGCGCCGGCGAAGGACTCGACGGCTGAAAGCGCCGCGTTGCGGTATCGGTCCTCGCCGGTGAGTGCCGCGAGGTCGACAAGGGCGTCAGCCAGTTCCACTGTCGCGTCGAGCGGATGGAGCGAGCGGTTACAGAGCCCCGCCCCGCTGGCGGGACCGTCGCGGAACGCGCCGCCGTCCTGTTGACGGTTCTCGATGGTCCAGTCGGCGACAGCTCTGGCCGGCCCCGGCTCACCGAGGACCTGCCAGCTCGTCGTCAGGCCTTGTAGGAGCTGCGCCTGGTCCAGCAACAGGCCGGTATCGCTGTCCGCGCCGTCGTAGTGGGCGACTTCGCCGCCGTCGACCAGCGACTCACAGACAGCGTCCCGGGCGCGACTGGCGTACTGCTGGGCGCGCTCGTCGTCAGTGTAGGCAGCGACCCACAGCAGGGCATCGATGGCGAGCCCGTTGCGGTCGGCGAACACCGTCTCGTCGACGTTTGGCGACACCGTTCCCTCGCGTTCAGTCGGTTCCAGTCGGTAGTACTCGTCCGACCCGGCTTGGCTCGCGGCGAACGCGTCGTCGGCCCACAGCGTCGTCGTGAGGTAGTCGACGGTCCGCTGGGCGGCGTCCCGGTACGCCTCAGTCCCGGTGTACCGGTAGCCGTGAGCGAACGCCCGGACTAGGGCGGCGTTCTCGTCCAGCAGTTTCTCGCGCCGTGGGTTCCCCCAGTTGCGCTCCGTCGAGTATCGGAAGAAGCCGCCGTCGTAGGTATCGAGCAGGTGCGTGCGAATCGCTTCGAGTGTTCGGGTGGCCTGGTCTCGCGCCCGGACGAGAGCGAACTCGACGGTCCGTGGCAGCGGGAACTTCACGTCGGTTCCCCAGCCGCCGAACTCGTCGTCGAACGCGCCAAGCAGTTGCTCGACCATGTGCTCCTCGATGCGCGGGCGGAGCTCGCCGGCCGGCGGCGATTCGTCCTGTAACTGCCGGGGGACAGAGCCCGCTGCCGCACCCTGTGCGTCCCACGATTCTCGCACGGAGTCCAGAATGCCGCGGAACCCGTCCGGCCCGAGGAACGTCGCGCCGGTGATAACCTCGCCGTCAGGAGTCAGAAACACCGTCGACGGGAACCCACCCATCGTGTACCGCTCGCGGACGCGCGGATTGCGGTCGGCGTCGACACGAACCGGAATGAATCCATCGTTGATGTTGGCCGCGATGCGCGGCTCGCCGTACGTGCCCCGATCCATCGCTCGGCACTCGGCGCTCCACGGGACCGTCAGCGCCAGCAGCACTGGCTTCCCCGACTCGGCGGCGTCCTCGAACGGGGCTGTGCCCCACTCGCGCCACTCGACCTTGGTGTCGCGTGCGTATTCGTCCATACCAGGTCTGGGCGGTGGGCGTACAAAGGCCCTCTCACTCCCGGCGAAAGACCGATTGGCGGCGCGGTCCAAGCGTGGGCGATGGATACCCAGCAGGCGATTCGCGAAACGCCGGAACCGGTCACACCGGGCGACCGGCCACCCCGTCTCGGCCGCGTCCCGTTCGTCGACAACACCGCCGCGATGTTGCGTGACCCACTGGGGTTCTATGACCGCGCCGGCGCCCACGAGGCCGACATGGTGGGGTACAGCGTCGCCGGGACGACGGGCTGTTTCGTCTGCCATCCCGACCTCGTCGAGCAGGTGCTGGTAACCGATGCTGACGCCTACGAGAAGGGACAACTCCTTCAGGATACGCTCGGGCAGTTCATCGGCGAGGGGTTGTTCCTGCTGGAGGGCGAGGAGTGGCAACGCCAGCGAACGGCGCTCCAGCCGGCGTTCTACCGGGAGCGCATCGCCGCCTACGGCGACACGATGACTGAGTTCGCTGACCGAACGGCGGCGGGCTGGAGCGACGGCCAGCGCATCGATGTACTCCCGCACATGCAGTCGCTGACGCTGAACATTCTCGGCAAGACGCTGTTAGACGTAGACATCGAGACCACCGCTGACGCGCTGGAACCCCTACTCGACGCGCTACGCAAGCGGCTGGACCCGCGGTCGCTGTCGGCGTACCTCCCGCTGTGGGTCCCGACGGGAACGAACCGCGCCGTCAATCGCTCGCTGGCCGAGTTTCAGGCCACGCTCGACGACGTTATCGCCGCCCGCCAACGCGAGGCCGAGCACGCCCGCGAGGCGCGCGACGACGTGCTCTCCCTGCTGCTCTCGCTCGACGACGAGACGATGGACCGCGAGCGACTGGGTCACCAGCTCTTGACCTTCCTCGTCGCCGGCCACGACACGACGGCGCTGACGCTCACGTACGCCTGGTTCCTGCTGGCGAACAACCCCGAGTGCCAGCAGCGCCTGCACGAGGAACTCGACGCGACGCTGGGGAACAGCCAGCCGACGCCCGAAGACCTGTTCGAACTGCCGTATCTCGATGCCGTGCTGAACGAGGCTCTGCGGCTGTATCCGCCCGCGTTCACGGTGTTTCGCCAGCCGACGGAGCCGGTGACGCTCGGCGGGTACGAACTCTCGACGGACGCACAGCTCACCCTCCCGCAGTGCTCGTCCACAGGGACGAGCGCTGGTACGACGCGCCCGACGCGTTCCGTCCCGAGCGGTGGGACGACGACCTCGAAGCGTCGCTCCCGGACTATGCCTACTACCCCTTCGGTGGCGGCCCGCGCCATTGTATCGGCATGCGCTTCGCCCGGATGGAGGCCAAACTCGCGCTGGCGACCATTGCCCAGCAGTACGCTGTCGAGGCGGTCACCGAACCCCCGCTGTCGCTGGCGATGCAGATTACGCTGAGCCCCACAGAGCCAGTCGAAGTCCGACTGCGAGACCGCTGACCCGCTACCGCGGCGGCCGACAGCCCGGTCCCGCTCTCGAAAGGCGTTTGGGGGCGGGCCTGCAAGCAGTGGTATGCTCCGGGTCATCGGGCTGTTGCTGCTCATCCCGCTGTTCGACATCGTGTTGCTGGTGACGGTTGCGATACCGTTCCTCGGCTCGCTCGTGACGGTCGCCCTCGTCGTTCTGACGGCGCTGGTTGGCATGCTGCTGGTCCGCGCCGAAGGCCGTGCGACGCTTCGGAAGATCCAGCAGCGGCTCGCGGTCGGCGAACTCCCGACCGACGAACTCATCGACGGCGGCCTCCTTATCGCCGCTGGCGCGTTCTTCCTCACCCCCGGCCTAGTGACGGACTTCGTTGGCCTCCTGCTCGCGGTGCCGTTCACCCGGTACCCCGTCCGCGCTGCCACGCGCCGCTGGGTCGTCCGGCCCTACATCGACGCCAAGACCAGCGGTTTCGCCAGCGGCCAGGTGTACGTCGGCGGGTTCCCTAACGACGAGAACGGCCCGGCCGGCCCCGGTGCGACCGGTCCAGATGGCGGCCCCAGTTCGGGGTCCGGTTCCGGCTCCGGCACCTCCTTCGACCCCACCGAAGCCACTGACGTCGACTTCGACGATAGCGACGAAAACTGAAGCCCTGACGCGGTTTCACATCCCTAACCGGCCGCGAAACGTTACCCTTTTCAATACCCCTCGGGTACAAAAGAATGCGTTGGGCCAATAGCTCAATCAGGTTGAGCGCTCGGCTGATAACCGGGAGGTTCGCGGTTCAAATCCGCGTTGGCCCATACCGAGTTCTTCCCGTTGTTGGCTTTACCGAAACCGGAGCTACAGCGCTGTAGTTCGCTGATTTCGGCGGAATTGAAAAGTGCCGTTGAAGGAATTCTCTGTCAACTCGCAAGGGAACCTTGCGGACCCTGCCGCCGTCTGGCGTTTACTACGGCTCAGGCTGTTCTCACGAGTGAGGCGTGTCTGCACGATTCCGACCGGAAAAAAACACCCGGAAAACTTTCCTTTTGACTGCCTGTCAGTAAGCGCATGCGACGACGTCAGTTCCTCGCGAGCGGAACAGCCCTCCTCTCGGTCGCTGTCGCCGGCTGCGGTCATCCCTCTGTCGTGCTTGACATGGACGACGCGACAGCGGCCGACATCGCCGACGAAGTTTCGATGTCGCCCGGTCCCGAGTCGGCGGAGTACACGGTCGCCTCGGAGGCCATCGAAAACGGCTCTGCGACGCGCCGGGGGCGATACGAACTGTTCGACCAGACCGATACCGTCCGGATCGACGATGCCTTCTACGAAGTTTCGGAGACGGCACTCGAAAGCAGCGACGTGACGGTGTACGAGGTACGGATCGACTTCGATCCGGCTAATTCGACGGCTGAAATCGGCGAAATCGCCTACGAAGAGCTGCCGACGGCGGACCGCCAGCGCCTTGACCCGATCATCTCGGATGACAACCCACCCACCGGGGACGGGTACGACGTGGGTGTCGGGTACGGAACCGCCGAGGAAGTCGGCGACGGGTCGGTGTTCGTTCCGGAGCGCCAGTACGATATTATCGTCCACGACGGCGACCGCTATCGGGTTACGGTCAGTACACGAACGACAACAGAGACCGAATACCGGTACGAGGCGACGGAAGTCGCGTCGGGTGTCGCCTCGTTTGCTGACCAGATTCGAGACCAGTACTTGTTCACCCTCTCAGGCCTTTCCGACGCCGAACGAGAGGTCGTCGAGGAGGCCATCGACGGCGGATACTTCGAGGACAACGAAGCCTTCCAATCGGTCACTGACCGCATTCGGGAGCACGAGGGAATCGAGGTCACGGATAGCTACGGGACGTGGCTTCTGGCCTACGAACAGGGCGAGTATCTCACGTACGTCGAGTGGTAGCTATCCGGTGTACTCGTCGAACAGGTCGGCGACACGCTTCTCTATCTCGTCGCGGATTTCCCGCACCCGCTCGACCGACTGCCCGTGCGGGTCCTCTAGCGCCCAATCACGCACTGCGACGTCGGCGTCGAGTTCGAGCGTCGAACACCCCATCGTCGCAACGACGGTGCAACTGTTGAGTTCGTCGTCCGAGACCGGTCGTGGGGCCCGGTCAGACAGATCGATGCCCAGTTCTTGCATGGCTTCGACGACTTCCGGATGCACTTCGTCCGCGGGGTCTGTGCCGCCGGTCAGGATTTCGACCTCGTCTTCGAGTCCGCGTCGGGTGCGTTCTCGCTTGGCAAACGCTGTGGACATCTGACTTCGGCCCGCGTTCTGGACACAGACGAATCCGAACTTCAGGGGCGTATCAGTCATCGCGTAATAGTTCCGAGCGAGCGGAATAACCCTTCCTAAGACCGCTATTGTGGTCTATATATCCGAGACTCTCCACCGGCCGGTAGCAGCGGCTGGCGGGCCGACCGTGGGTGGAACGCCCCCACGTACGTATAGTCCCTCCACATTGAGGGGGCAGTTCCTTCGGCTATCCCAGTCCGTGCCTGAGTACATGCCGGAGTACCGCTTCACGTGCCCGAACTGTGATGCGTGTGCAACGGTCGACGGTGGCGTTCGAGAGCGCCTGTTGGTTGTTGGATGCCCAGTCTGTGCCGGGCCAGTCGATACCCCGGCGTTCGTCGAGGTTTCGCCACACAGCACCGATCGTACCTGAGCCACGCCGTTGCCCGCACTGAATTGGTCCGAGAGCTGCGAGGTCTGGATCGCAGCTTTCACTGATTACACAACTTATTTGAACCTATCTTAAGACTGACTGAACATGATAGAAGACGCACTTCGCTACCAGACACAGGGCGATGACTGGGTCAAACGCGTCGCCCTCGGTGGCGTCGTACTGTTTTTCGGCTTTTTGCTCGTTCCGCTGTTCACGTTCCAGGGATATATGCTCGAAGTGATGCGCCGGGTCCTCAGGGACGAGACTGACGCTCCACCCGCCTGGGACGAACTGGATCTGGTCGACATAACTGTCGACGGAGTCCGGCACGCGGTCATCGTTATGGGGTACGGTCTCTTGCTCACCCTCGTGCTCGCTCTCCCGGTCCTGCTGATTATCGGCGGTGGAATCGGCGACTCAGGGGGGCTGCTGCTCCTTGGCTTTCTCATTGCTGCCTTGCTCTACTTTATTGGCGTTCTCGCAATGGCAGTGATACTGCCCGTCGCGACAGGGAACTTCGTCCGGGCTGATAGTATCGCTGCGGGTTTTGACCGGGATGTTCTCTCGTCTGTCGGGACGAGCCGAACAATGCTGATGGCTGTGGTGATGGCGTTTGCGGTCAACGTCATCGTCTCCGTTGGAGCGACCATTCTGGGATTCACCATCGTCGGCTACCTCGCGGTTCCGTTCCTCGCGTTCGTTGGCCAGTCGGCCATCATGTACGTCTGGGGGCGTGGCTTCGCGGACGCATACGAGGAGGAGTACGGCGAACCGCCGCTCGCACCCACGACTGCGACCGGCGGGACACACGGGTCCGGGCCAGCCACGACAGGGACCACTCCGAGCGTGGATGAACCGATAGGAGACAGCGATACTGACCAACCGAGTTGGAGCGACGACACCGACGAGAGCGGATTCGGCACTTCAGCCTGGGACGACGCCGGTGACGGTGACAGCGGGCGACGCCGATAACGGTTGCTGGATACGGGTCGTTTACCGCAACGCGAAGCGCTGTTAGAAATCGCTTAACTGCGACTGGAGCCCGGCGACCAGTTCGGACTTGCGCCGTAATTGCCCGAGGGTGACGGGGAGTTGGTCGGCGATGGCCGTCAGCGTCTCCTTGAAGGACTGGGCGGTCCCGGGTTCGCCGTCGAACGCGTTGCGGACACCCTCGCGTACCTGCCAGACGCCGACCGGGGCCCAGTAGTCGTCGGTGATCTCCCGCAGCACCAGACACTTCGCCTGTTTGTCGCGCTCCTGCAGGTGTTCGAGGACACCGAGGCGTGCCGCGTAGTACGCTCCCGCAGTCTCCTCGACATAGGCGGTCCGTCCCTCGTAGCCCTCGTGAGCGCTAGACATGTAGTAGCCCGTCTCGGGACGGGGGTTCCAGACGCTCTGGGGGGCTTTCATCTCGACGAGTTCGAACTCCCAGCGGCCGGGCGCAAGCACCACCCAGTAGCGGTTTCCCATGTACTCGTTGTACCACAACTCCGGCTTATCGATGGTGTCGGCGTTGCGGAGCGTCCCGCGGACGTACTGCCCGACCGTGTCGTCGACGGCGGTGATCGACCACCGCGTCGGCACTAGCGACCGCTCGCTGGCCTGCCCGAGCGCACCCGCCGAGAGGATGGTGTTGATGTCGTACACGTCGAACCCACGGCGGTACAGATACGCCATCGCACCCTCCGCGCGCCAGTCGTCGTCCGACAGCGTCTTTTCGACGGGTCGGGGAACGTGGGGGTTCTCCGCCAGATCGGCACCAGTCGCGTGGGCGCGCGGCCCCGTCGGCGTCCCGACGTCGTCGAAGTTCACATCCATCTCGGGAGTGCCGTCGAGACCCACCTCCACATCGACGGGATGGTCCGCGATAGCGACTTCTCGCTGGACGCCGACGAAGCCGTTCCAGACGTCGTGAACCCCGCCACCGCCCCGCCCGCCGCCGGCGCTGACGGAATCGACTGATGTCGTCTGGGTGGAGTTCACCATGCCGGTCCGGCGCTGGAGGACGTCCTCGATACCAAGTCCCTCCTGGTACCAGTCGCCGCTGGTCGCGAACCCGGCAGCGGCGGCGTCGGTATCGACCGGGGAGAGCAGGCCCGTCGAGACATTGGGATACCCCGACCGGCCGACGAATATCTCCGGGGCTGTCGATCCGAACAGCGAATCGCCCTGCACTGCGGCCTCGAACTGCCGCTCGACGTCTTCGAGGTGGTCCGTGATGGCGTAGGACTTCTCCGCCGCGAGGCGGCGCCGCTGTGCGGCTTCGTCCTCCTCGAACCCCTCGATGAACTCGTCGAGTTGCATCTGTCACGCCTTCGGTCCTCCCCGATAAGAACCTTTCCGGCGGTCCGTGGGAGAGCAACTCTTACAGGGTTGGATTGAGTAACAACAGGTGATATAAATCATGGTAGATACAACGAAGTGGTTCCTCCTCGGCGCGACGCTGGTCAGCATGGTCGTCGTATTCGTCTCTGCCGTCATTCCCGTCGCGTACCAGCAGGCGCTGGTCAACCTTCTCGTCGGAGAACTCGCGGCCCTCACGCTCGCACACTCCACCTACCGCGTCTCGTCGGGGAAACAGGTAAGCCCCGTTGCAGCGGCGATAGCCATTCTGTCCGGGATTGTCCTGTTTCTCTCACCCATCCTCATCGAGCCTGTCGACCCAATCCTGTCGATAATGTTCGCCGCCGGAGCCGTTGTCACCGTCGGCGGGCTGGTCGGTGTTCTCGGTCGGGTACTCGGCGGTGAAGAGGGTCGACAGACCGGTGCCGAGCGAATCAGCAGAAACGCCGGAAACTGACGGGCCGACCACAACGTCTATACCGACGGGTCAGCCACCCTCGGACAATGCCGGTCATCGAATGCGACGAGACGACGGCCCGCGAGCGTCTGGCGGATGCGGGACTCGACATTGACGCGGGAAACACCGACCACGAGCGCTGGCGCGTCGAATACGGCGGCGCGACGGCGGTCGCCTACGACGGAAAAGTCGTCGTACAGGGTGAGGGGACTGCACGACTTGAGGCCCTGCTGCGCGGCACTGACGGCGGGCGCGTCCATGCATATTTTGATGGCGCATCGCGGGGAAACCCGGGACCGGCCTCAGTCGGCTACGTGCTGGTTGACGACAGCGGGATTGTCACGGAGGGTGGAGAAACGATAGGAACGGCGACAAACAACCAGGCGGAGTACAAGGCGCTCATCCGCGCGGTTGAAGTCGCACGCGATTACGGATTCGACGATGTCCATATCCGGGGTGACTCAGAGCTTATCGTCAAACAGGTTCGTGGCGAGTGGGATACGAACGACCCAGACCTGCGCGAAAGCCGTGTCCGCGTGCGCGAACTGCTGACCGACTTCGACGACTGGCAGATCGAGCATGTTCCGCGGGAAATAAACGACCGTGCAGACGAACTAGCTAACGACGCACTCGACGATGACTGACCTGCCGACAGATGTGACCGAACAGGCCGAACGGCTGACCAGGCTCGCTCGCGAAGTAGTTGATGATGCCGAGGCCGACGCCTACAGGACTGAACGCGACGAAATCCTCGCGGAGTACGACTACACTGCCCGTATCAGAAACGACGAGACGGGTGACGTACTCGTCTGCCATCCCGTCGAATGGGTCGATGACGGCGTCATCCGTCCGGAGCGGGTCGACGACATCGACCGTGGCGTCGAGATACGGCTTTCGGGCCCCGGCGACCCGGACGAGTGGGCGGAAATCGACGCTGCAAACCGAGCCGTCGTCGAAGCTGTGACCGAAACACACGGTGAGACACACGGCGCCAACGCGGAGCTGCTCGCCGATTTCATGGGTAACCACTACGCGAAGCCCATCTCGGAGGCGACACCGGACGAAATCCAGGAGTTTCGGGACGACTACGTCCGGCGGAACGCGTGGCCAACTGCGGAACAACAGTCGGCCCTCGACCAGTCGATCCGTCTCACTGTGGAAGAAGCCGGTGGCCGCGTCCCCGACGCGTAACCGTTCGGTATACCCGCCGGTAGTCAGCGTTTGGTTCGCATTAAGAATTGATTAACAGTAGTTCGCAGGTGCCCAGATGCGAGTCTACTGCTGCGCCGCGATCAGGTCACGGAGTTCGTCGGCTCGACCGTCATCGGAGATGAACTTCCCGAACACCCATCCGAGCTGGTCGAGGACTGCGTCCTTGCCCGACTCGGTCAGGGAGTACTGGTTCGTTCGCTTGTCGAGTTCGCTCTTCTCGACGAGCCCCATCTCGACGAGGTCGTCGAGGTTCGGGTACAGGCGACCGTGGTTGACTTCGTCGTCGTAGTATTCTTCCAGTTCGCGCTTGATAGCGAGACCATACCGTGGCTCTTCAGCGAGTATTACCAGGATATTCTGCTGAAAAGCGGTAAGCTCTTTTGCGATGCCCGGACTGTCAGTAACTGTTTGTGCCTCTGACATAGTTGAGTAAATGTCAGCAAGCTATTTAACACTTGTTAACTCTGGCGCACAACGCCTGCTGTGGGGCATTAACCACCACACAACTAGCAGGTACAATAATATCGAGAAAATTATATTATATGGGTTCAGTTAAATTGAGTTTCCGATTAATCTGCTTTCAGATTGTCGTTTACAGGTAGTAAGTGTAATCTAAGAATATATCTATAGTTAGATATTATTGGGTTATATAGCGCATAATACCGAATAGCTGTGGCTATTACGAAAGGATTTTTTGACGGCGTCGCGCAGTCGCCGGTGATGACGAACCTCTGGGAAGACCTGGAAACTGGACCGAACCCGCCCGAAGAGATCTACGCTGTCGTCGAGTGCCTGAAAGGCGAGCGTAACAAGTACGAATACGAGAAGGACATCCCTGGTGTCGTCCTCGACCGTGTTCTCCACTCGAACGTTCACTACCCGTCTGACTACGGTTTCATCCCGCAGTCGTACTACGACGACGAGGACCCGTTCGACGTGTTAGTCCTCGTCGAAGACCAGACGTTCCCCGGCTGTGTCATCGAGGCCCGTCCCGTGGCCCTGATGAAGATGGACGACGACGGCGAGCAAGACGATAAGGTCATCGCAGTTCCGATCGAGGACCCGCGCTACGATCACATTGAGGACCTCGACGACATCCCGCAGCAGACCCTCGACGAGATCGACGAGTTCTTCTCGACCTACAAGAACCTCGAAGAAGGCAAAGAAGTCGAAACGCTGGGCTGGGAGGACAAAGAAGCCGCAAAGGACGCTATTGTCCACGCCCAGGAACTGTACGACGAAGAGTTCAACTGACGCTTCCGGGACCACATTTTTGCGGTTTTGTTCCACCGCCGCCGTATTTCCAGAAGTAATACCGGCAGGTGTCTCCGATTATGTATGAGCATGGGTAATTTTTTGTCCGTGTAACTACTATCGATATGTGTATGGCTACTGATGACACCGACGCGGCGCTGGACCACACGACTGTCGTTCCGCGAGTCGAGCGGCGGTCGACACCCGGAATCGCACATCTGACCGTGGTTCCGGAGAACGCGGACCAGTCGTCCTGAGCGTGGGCTGTATCGATGGTTTTGCCGCTTTCGGTGACGCGGCTCCGAAAAGAAGTTTCTTGTTCCTGACCTGACTAACGGGTCGTATGGGATTATTCGACCGATTGAAGGGAGACGACGCACCGCGTGTTGCCTTCTTCGGCATTGACGGCGTACCGTTCAGCCTCATCGACGAACACCCCGACGTGTTCCCGAACCTCACGGAGATGGCATCGGACGGAAGCGCCGGCCCCATTGACAGCATCGTCCCGCCCGAGTCTAGCGCCTGCTGGCCGGCTCTGACGACTGGCGTTAACCCCGGACAAACGGGTGTCTACGGCTTTCAGGACCGCGAGGTCGGGTCATACGACACCTACGTCCCGATGGGGCGTGACGTGCAGGCGACGCGCCTCTGGGACCGCGTCACCGACGATGGCCGCAATGCCACGGTTCTGAACGTGCCGGTTACCTTCCCGCCACAGCGGAACGTCCAGCGGATGGTGTCGGGCTTCCTCTCACCGGGCGTGGACAAGGCCGCCTACCCGGACGAACTCCGAGATCACCTTCAGGACAGCGACTACCGGATCGACGTCAACGCCAAACTCGGCCACGACGACGACAAGAGCGATTTCGTCGAGGACGCCCACAAGACGCTAGAAAAACGCTACGAAGCGTTCAAACACTACGTCGAGCAGGACGACTGGGACCTGTTTTTCGGGGTGTTCATGACCACTGACCGGGTCAACCACTTCCTGTTCAAAGACTACGAGCGCGACGGCGAGAACCAGGAGGCGTTCTTCGAGTTCTACAAGCAGGTCGATGCCTATCTCGGTGACCTACGCGACCGACTCCCCGACGACGTGACGATGGTCGTCGCCTCGGACCACGGCTTCACCTCCCTCGACTACGAGGTTCACTTCAACGAGTGGCTCCAGCAGGAGGGGTGGCTCGACTATGCGACCGACGACCATTCCGAACTCGGCGACATCAGCGAGGACACGAAAGCCTACTCGCTCATCCCCGGTCGCTTCTACATTAATCTGGAGGGCCGCGAACCGAACGGCAGCGTTCCCGAATCCGAGTACGAGTCCGTCCGTGCGGACCTCAAGGAGAAACTCGAATCGCTGGAAGGCCCGGACGGCAAGAAGGTCGCCGACCGTGTCGTGACCAAGGAAGACGCCTTCCGCGGCGACCACGACGACATCGCGCCGGATCTCACCGTCGTCCCGAACCACGGGTTCGACCTGAAGGCCGGATTCAAGGGCTCCGATGACGTCTTCGGTGTCGGGCCGCGAAACGGCATGCACAGCTTCGACAACGCGACGCTCCTGGTTGATGACCCGGACGTTCGCATCGAAGACGCCGACCTCTACGACATCGCGCCGACCGTTCTCGACCTGCTCGACCACGACTTCGACCGCGCGAAGTTCGACGGTAGCAGCCTCGCCTGAGGCTGCCGTCTCAGTCGAGTGATTCCGGTATCTGCGCCGAAAACAGCTTAGAACAGTCCGTCCAGTTTGTCGTTTGTGAACTCGTCCGGGTCGGTCGTCCCGCCCTGGGAGTCAGCCGCCTCGCGGGCGCGCTTCATGAACTCGTCGACCCGTTCGGACCGTTCGACGCCCGAAAGGACGATGAGTGACGCGATTTTGTCGGAGCCGAGCGGGAAGTCCCCGCCCCGGACCTCCATGCTCCCGGTCTGGTCTTCCACCCAGCGGCGCGCTCGTTCGACGCCCTTCCGCGAGAGGCGTTCGGGGTCGCCCGCGACGACGAGGAGGGCCGAGTCGGCCTTGACCGCGTTGGGCAGGCTCATGCTCGTGAGGAGGGCTTTCCGGGTGACGCTGGTGATGGTGTTGACGTTCTCGCCGGCGTCCTCGCTGGCCTCGGCGCTGGCGTAGCCGATGGAGGCGATGCCGCCGCCCCTGAGCGTGTTGATGATCTCTGAGGAGTCGACGACGCTCTCACCGACTCCCTCGACAGCCTCGCCGGAGGCAAACAGCAGGCCGACCCGCTGGGAGATAGCGTCGTTGACGCGTTCGAACCCGGCAGCGACGCTGTCGCCGCTGCCCCGCCAGGCGTCGTTGTCGACGAGGAGGAGGGAATCGGCCTCGCGGGCGGCGGTCTTGAGCGAGCGACCGGCGTTTGCCTGGTACAGACCGCCTTCGTCCCGGCCGGGGAGGATGCCGAGGACGTACACCGGCTTCTCGTAGATGCGCTTGAGTTCGCGGGCGAGCATCGGTGCGCCGCCGGAGCCAGTGCCACCGCCGAGTCCGGCGACGACGACGATGGCCTCGGCCTCGGTCGTGATGCGCCCGTCGAGTTCGTCGAGCACCTCGGTGGCGTTCTCCTGCATAATCTGGGCCCCGAGTTCGTTGTCACCGCCGACGCCGTGACCTTTCACGCGGTCCTGTCCGATGAGGGCCGTGTCGATATCGAGGTCCTGGAGGTCGGCTCGCGCCGTATTAACGGCGAGGGCCCCCCGGACAGCGTCGAACCCCATGTCGTAATCGAACTGGGCAAGCGACTGGGTTACTTTCCCGCCAGCCTGCCCGACACCAATCAGGACGACTTTCATACCAGATGTCTTGTGAGGCTGACTAATCAACGTTGTCCTCACACTGTCAACGGGCGACAAGGAGCGGTAAAACGGTTCTTGGCGCGGAATACAGGGTTCGATTACTCGACGTGAGTCGTGTCGGGTGGCTACTCGACCTGCAGCGTGTAGATCCGTTTTCGCGCGTCGGCGAAGGAAAACCGGGAGTCGATAACGCCGACATCTTCGAGGCGGGAGAGTGCGTACCGGACCGTCCGCGGTGGCAGCAGCGTCTCCTCGGCGAGTTGGCTCTGAGTCAGAGTCTCGTTGTACTCCAGGACTTTCGCGACGAGTTTCGCGCTCGGCGGGAGATCGCGGACGGCGTCCCACCCGCTGGTCTCGTGCTCGCTGTCGGTATCAGCGGACTGGATATCGGATGCACTCATGGTACTGTCACCATATCCAATACAGAGTGATAATATTTTCTGTTCGTAATTATGCTCTGTGGAAATGTTTCGGCAAAAAGCGCGGCCACGGCCGGGGTTCGATGCCCGAAAGTTTACCTTCAGTACATCCGGTGTCACAGACGTGGACGAAGTCGAGGTCAGCACGGTCGTGTACGTCCCACCCGAAGAGGTCTACGAGTTTCTGTTGGACTTTCCGGGCTACGCGCGATACTCGGAGTATCTCGATCGCGTGGTACAGGACGGCGACGGCTCGCCGGGGACGAACTACGACCTCGTGTTCTCGTGGTGGAAGCTCTCCTACACCGCTCGGTCGGCGGTGACTGACGTTTCACCGCGACGCGCATCGACTGGCGGATCGTCAAGGACATCGACGCCGAAGGGTACTGGGCAGTCGAGCCTGACCCGGACGGCGTCCCGGCGGACGTGGAGACGGCGTCACGGGTGCGGTTTCACGTTGCGTTCGACCCCGGGTCGGCCTCGGACAATGCCGTCGACCTCCCCAGACTCGTTTCGATGGACTGGGTCATCGAGAAAGTCAAGCCGCTCATCCGCAAAGAGGCGACCAAAATCGTCGAACGTGTCGTCGAGGACCTCGAAGGGCAGGAACGGGACGTCGATCTGGAGATTCACGCCGGTCCGGATTCGGTGTAACGCGGCGACGGAGCGTTACTCGGGCGTCTCGTAGTCGCCGCCGTACCGGATGAAGAAGTACGCGAGTCCGAGCGTCGCGACCATCACGAACGAGGTTGCGACGCCGAGCGTTTTCGCGCTGTTTGGCACTTCCGGCGGGCCGGAGCTCCCACTACCACCACCGCCGCCGGAGGACTTCGCTGGGTAGTCCGTCCCGACGACGACGGCCCCCTTCATGCCGAGGCTCTCGTGTGGCACGCAGACGTAGGGGTAGATGCCGTCCTCCTCGAAGGTGTGCTCGTAGTTGACGCCGGCGCTTGAGACAGCGCTACCGGAGTCCAGCGGCCCGTCGCCGTCCGAGACGACGTTGTGGCCGCCGCCGTTACCTGTCCACTCGAACTGGACGGTCGCGCCGTTGTCGACGTGAATTGCGGGCGGGCCGAAGCCGAAGGCTCCGCCGTTGGCCTGCACGCCGACCTCCACCGTCGCTGTGTCCTGTCCGGTTGCGTCGACGGTCGACCCGTCGAAGTTCCCTACCTGGTCCAGGAAACCGCCGTAGTCCGGCTCGCCGCCGCCTCCACCGCCGTCGCCGCCCTCGGTGCCTTCCTGTGCGGTCGCGGTGCCTGCTGCGGCCGACGCAGCCGTGGCCCCTGCCGCCGTCCGCAGGAAGCCCCGACGGGACACGTCCGCTCTACCGTCTGTCATACCTGACCGTTTGTGACTCCCCGTCCTGAATATGTCGGTTTCGAATCGGGGCAGTACTCTTCACAGCATATCACAACTGCCACGGCTGCCGTGAAACATTTAACGCCGGTAGAACGAAACCACCGGTATGTCTACCGGAAGCCACGGGGTCGTCGGCGGGATCCGTATCGACCTCAATAGATTACACGAAACGTGGATGGAACTCGTGTATCCACGTCAGCGAAACGCTAACGACACCGTCCTCGGGACGTGGACGCCGGACTCCTCGGTCGGGTTGGCCCTCTATCGCCTCTGGTCTGCGCTCGGGGTCCCAGTCATCGCGCTGGTGTATCCGCTGGTACTGTGTGGCGTCGTCCTGCGCTACCAGACCCGTCGCATCGACGGCACGGCGACCCGCCTGGGCGTCGTCGGCGTCGTTCTACTCTCCGTCGTCGCCTGGGGTGGCCTGGCGGCTCTCGCGCGACTCGAACCGGGGAGTATCGACCTCGTGTCGGGTGGGTTCACCGCCGTGGTTGTCGCCGGCGGCGTTGCGACGCTATCGAGCGCGCTCGCGGTCACGTTCCGGCGGGTCGGCGGCCGTGGGACGACGGTCGCGCTGGCATATCCGTTCGCTATGACGGCCATTTTCCTGCCGCCGGTCGTCGCAGCGCTGTACTCGACGACCGTCGCCTCGGTCGTCATTCCAGCGAGCGACTCGCTGTCGCGGTGGTTCCTCTACGAGGTGCTGGCCTCCGTCGGCGTCGCTGAGTTCTTTATCGAGAACTTCGACCGGGAAGGTATCGCCTACGTCATCATCTGGCTCGGCATCTCTATCCCGCTGGGGTGGGTGCTCGGCCTACTGGTGACGCTTGCGGACTTCGTCCGCCCGACAGAGTAACCGCAAAGCCAACGTTTAGACGACCCGGGCTCCAATGATCGGCTGTTATGGAATTCGATACGACAAAGACTGCAATCGCCTTTCTCGTCCTTGTCGGGGTAATGGTGAGTGGCTCGTTCATGGGAATGCCTTCGAGTATCGCACTTCCCGTCAGTGTCGGGCAGATAGTCGTCTTCGCGCTAATTCTAGCGCTCGGCGTCAAACACGGCGAGTACCGCGCGACTCGCTAAACGGCCCCGTAGCGGACGATTAAAAGGAGCTACGACGGCGTCGTGTCGTCTGGCCGAACAACGGTTTCTTCCGGCGCATCCCCGTCAGCAACAGCGATATCCCCAGTCTCGTCGCCACCGAACACCACCGTCGCGCCGGCCCGCATCGGCGCAAGCAGTCCGGCGACGATTGCCCCCGCCGTCGTCATCGGTGCCCGGAGCGCGACAGTCGTCTCCGCGCCGATATCGTAGTCTGCGACGACACGACCGCTTTCGGCCATGAGCTCGCCGTGCGTGTACGTTCTGTCGGCCGCCAACACGTCGTCCTCGGGCGCGACTTCGCCCGGCGGCTGGAGCGGGTTCTCGCTCCACAGCTCCCGCTCGAACTGGGCGATGGTGGGATCATCGACTGGGCCGCCGTATGCTAATCCTTTCGTTCCCGGCCCCTGCGTGTAGCGGTCGAGCCACGCCGCTGGTGCGACCAGTGCTGTCGCATCGACCGCATTCGGCGGGTCCATATCGACGACCGCGCCATCGAGCGCGGCCGCGAGGAAGGCAAGCAGCGCGTCCGGCCCGTCCCGAAGGTAGCCCAGCTGGTCCTCGTCAGTCGGCTCTTTCGGGCCGACGACGACGGCGACCCGCGTCCCGTGCCGGACGCCGTAGTGCCGCAGCAGATTCCCGCCTTTCCAGGCGTTCGTGGCGAAATCGGAGTAGCTGTACGGTGTCGACCGCTCCGGCGAGCGAAAGAGAACGCCGTCGCGGTCGCGGGCCTGCGCGACAAGGTCACCGAGTACCTGCATGTGTCGTCGTTCGGCCCCGCCGATGAAAAACAGCGCGGCCACAAAGCCGATATAAGTGGCCCCCTCCACGCTCTAGAAATGAAAAGGCAACAACAAGTCGCCGACGTGCTCAGGCACAACGACATCGACACGCCGCCAGCCTACCGGCTGCTCGATGTGGTATCCGAACTCGGCGACATCGCGGCACAGGTCAACGAAACGACCGGCTACGGCACCGATTTGACGGCACTATCGATACGGGAAGACGAACTCGGCGACGCTCTATTTGCACTACTCGCGCTATGTGAACAACTCGATGTCGACGCCGATGCCGCGCTCTCGGCGGCGCTTGCGAAGTACGAGGGTCAGTCCGGCTCAGACGGGACGCCGGCGAGCGGCGACTGACTACAGCGAGTTCTTCAGTTTCTCGAAGAAGCCTTCCTCGACGTCGACCTCCTCGCCACCGGCCTCCGCGAACTGTTCGAGGGCCTCCTTCTGTTCGGCGTTGAGGCTGTCGGGCGTGACGACCTGCACCTGTACGTAGAGGTCACCCTTGCCGCGTCGGCGGAGTCGCGGCATTCCTTTGCCCTCCAGTCGGAACACCTCGCCGCTCTGGGTCCCGCTGGGCACGTCGACTTCGACTTCGCCGTCCAGCGTCGGGACAGTGATGGTGTCGCCGAAGACGGCCTGCGGGAACGAGATGGCCTGCTGGTGTTGCAGGTCGTCGCCGTCGCGCTCGAAGTCCGGGTGGTCGCGCACGCTCACCTCGATGAGCAGGTCGCCGTTCGGGCCGCCGTTCTCGCCGGGCGCGCCCTCGCGCTCCATCCGGAGCGTCTGCCCGTTGGCGATGCCGGCCGGGATCTCGACTTCGAGGCTCGCGTCGTTCTGGACGACGCCGTTGCCCCGACAGGTCGAACACGTCTCGTCGTACAGCGTTCCCTCGCCGTCACACCGGCGGCAAGTCGTCCGCTGCTGAACCCGGCCCATCGGCGTCTGCTGGACCTGCGTCGTCTGGCCCTGCCCGTTACACTCCGGGCAGGTCTCCGAGTCGGCCCCCGGCGGATGCCCGGCCCCGTCACAGTCGTCGCAGGCTTCCGGCCGGGTGACGTTCAGCTGCTTTGTCGCGCCGTTGTACGCCTCTTCGAGGTCGATTTCCAGTCGCGTCTGGAGGTCCTGGCCCTGCCGCCGTCGGCTGCCACCGCGCCCACCGCGGCCACCGCCGCCGAAGAACTGGTCGAAGATATCCTGCATATCGAAGCCGCCAGCGCCGCCGCCGAACGGGTCCCCGCCCATGCCGCCGCGGCCGCCGCCACCGCCAGCGCCGCCGCGCTTCTCGGCCTGCTCGAAGCGCTCGTGGCCCATCTGGTCGTACATCTGGCGCTTCTCCTCGTCGGTAAGGACCTCCTTGGCTTTCTTGGCTTTCTTGAACTTCTCCTCGGCGTCGGGGTCGTCGCTCACGTCCGGGTGGTATTCCCGGGCTTTCTCTCGATAGGCCTCCTTGATCTCGTCTTCGGAGGCGTCCCGAGAGACACCGAGTATCTCGTAGAAATCCTGACTCATTCGTTGTACGAGGCTTAGACGATTGAGCTACTTCAAAAGAACGGGTTGCCGACTAGTAGTGTTTGACTGTACTGCTTACACACTGATCACACTGCTGTCGTGCGATCAGGTGTGCATTGCTGTTCAATGGCTACTATAGCTCTTTACCGTGGTCCAATTGAACGGGTCCTCGAACATTCAACTAACGACTCCAGCGTTCGGACCGTACCGGGGCGCTTATTTCCGTGCCGGGGGAGGATTCGGGCAATGAATCCTGAGTCGTCGCGTGGTCACCGGGGTC
Source organism: Haloarcula sp. CBA1122 (assembly GCF_009741785.1). NCBI lineage: Archaea > Methanobacteriati > Methanobacteriota > Halobacteria > Halobacteriales > Haloarculaceae > Haloarcula > Haloarcula sp. CBA1122. The sequence goes on along the minus strand of NZ_WPCB01000021.1, from coordinate 3,236 downwards.
TCGTCACGGTCGAGCGAGTCGCAGTCTGGGGGCTCGCGGCGCTGGCCGTCGTCGGGCTGGCCGCACTCGTCGTCGGCCCCGGCGCGGACCTGCGGACGGCGTCCCCGTCGGTCACCATCGACGGCCAGTTCGACGCCGAGGCAGGGGCGGTCACGCTTACCCACGCTGGCGGGGACAGACTCACGGACACCAGCACGCACGCGCTGGCGCTCGTCGTCACTGATGCCGACCGGAACCGCTCGACCACGCTGACGTGGGCTGAGGCGGACCAGCTACCCGTCGAATCTGACGATACAATCGTTCTTGACGACCCGCGCGTGGACTCAGACGGTGACGGTAACTACCTTGACGGCGACGTCTCCGTCGGCTTCTTCCTCGACAGCGGCGATACGATTGCGGTTCGCTGGACCGGCCGCCCACTCGGTGCGCCGGGCGAGCGGACGACGACGCTCGACACAGTGACGCTCGGTAACGAGACTGGCTGACTGTTTGCACCTCACGGGCGGGTCCGTATAGCGTCTCCGGGAAGCGTCACCGGCCGCCATCGGTGGTGTGCCTGTCCTGCAAACGGTCACGAACGGACGGGCCCGGTGCGGACATACACGTCCCCGGCTCCGGTCACGGTCACTGCGTAGTCGTCCAGCTGAAACGAGAGCGAGACGGCTCTGTCCGGACCTGATGCATGGACAAATAGCTCGTCAAGCGCGTCCGGATCGAGCGTTTCGATGAGGGGCGATAGCTCTATGGCCTCTCGGTCAGCCGCGATCGCGACCGTTTGCATCACCGCGACTGACGGTGAGACAACGTCCCAGTCGAACTCCGCGTGGAGGGTGTCCGGGTCGTCAGATGTCCGGTCGGGCCGCCTGTCGGACCCACTCATTACTGGAAATATGTCTATCTATCATATTAATTCTACTGTCAATTCATCAGTTGGATATGTGATGTATAATACGTCTACCTAATACCCGAGTGAACACCGGTTACGTGTCCGCGAATGTACAGTACTGGTTACAGTTTATAACCGTAGGCTGATACAATAGCTATCTGATGAACTTGCTTTTCGGAGTGAACTGTTTCCATCGGGCGGTGAAGTTACGGGCAGCGAGATGACTGCTGAGTTCTATCTGACAGCGATCCGCTTCGGCCGAATCACGTTCCGGACACATCGCTCAAAGCCTGTCGGACCGACTTTTTGAAAGTAGCACGCAGCAGATGTGGTTGGGACACATAGATTGCTGCGTGCCAACTACTCATAGTCAGGACCCATGTATAACAGTTGTGTGATTAATTGAGTAAATATAACTGTCGCGTAGAAACAACGTCGACACACATCACCGATTACAACGGCTAGAGGCCCATTCAGTTACGATACACCGTGGATCGTTCGTCGACCACCGCTCACTGGGACGAGAGCCGACAGTGTTACAGTAACAACGTCTTTTACCTGTGGGCGTCATCTCTCTACACATCCTCGGCTTCCACCGAGATGAAGGTTGGGACACATGACATCTGATGCAACACACGAAGAAGCAGTAAGTTTACTCCAGGAGTTGGGCCTGAAAGAGTACGAGGCGAAATGTTTTGTCGGACTCTCTCGGATGTCCAGCGGTACAGCGAAGGGATTGAGCGAGGTAACGGAGGTTCCGAGAACGCGCGTCTACGACGCCGTTCGGATTCTCGAAGCGAAGGGGCTGGTCGAGGTCCAGCATTCGAGCCCCCAGCAGTTCCGGGCTGTCCCGCTCTCCGAGGCCACCGAAACGCTCCGCGATCAGTACGAAGAGCGCGTCGAACGCCTCCAGTCCGCGCTGCGCGAGATGGGAAGCATCGAGTCCGACGACGACGAGGCCGAGCTACAGGAGGTCTGGTCGCTTTCCGGGCCCGACGCTATCGAGAACCGTGCCGCGGCAATCATCGAGGAGACCACTGACGAAGTGGTCCTCGTCATCGGTTCCGACGCGGTCCTCACCGAGCCACTGATCGAGCAACTCAATTCCATCGACTCGGATATCGATCTTATCGTCGGTAGCGGGTCCGCATCGATACGGGACCGCGTGGAACGGGAGATCCCACGCGCCACCGCGTTCCTGTCGGAACTGGACTGGCTCCGCGGCGAGATAACCCCGCAGGAGGATGCTGCTGTCGGGCGGCTCCTGCTCGTCGACCGGTCAGCGATGCTCGTCAGCTCAATCGACCCGCAGACCGGCAACGAACAAGCCATCTTCGCGACCGGACTCAGAAACGGACTCATCGTCATCGCGCGCCGCCTCCTCTCGCAGGGCGTCGTGGAAATGACGCCACTCGAACAGGATTAGCGAACAACGCAGTTCGGGATTTTGCGCTCCCTATCTCTCACTCGTCGTAGTTCTCGGAGAGGAACGCAAGGAGCGGCCGGACCTGCTCGTACTCCGGGCCGCGTGTTACCCAGTGGGTCTCCCGGTCCCATTCGATGAGCCCTATCTCCGCCAACTTCGGGAGATGCCGATGATAGAAGTCTGCCGGGATTGCTGGCTCGCCCACTGGTGTCCGACCGCCATCAAACTCCGAGACGGATGGCCGCCACCGCTCCGCGTCACGTAACGCGAATAGTATCTGACGGCGGTCCTCGTGTCGCACCGCGTCGAGTTGGGCGCTCAGACACTGTGGCTGGATTCGCTCCTGATTGCTCACTGCGCGGCTATACGCCCGTCTATCTGATATATATGCACTATTTTCATTATCTTATACTGTTTTGATTATCAGGGTTACCTGCGCTAGGCGATCCCTACTAATACTCCGATTCCTTGGTTAGGAGGATCGGAACAGCGATGTGCCCGCTCACAGCGATTGTCAACTCAACATGATGGAACGCAGCCATGTACTGAACAGATACTCCTACTGACCCAATCCGACCGCTTCGTGAATCCGACAACGCTCCCCAGACCCGTGGATTCAGCTTCAGCACTTCCGGCACTCAAAAAATATGTGCCGTTCACCGTTGCGAGCCCGCCAGACACGTCTAACGAGCTGGTGAAAACGACTTATTCTTCGTCATCGTCTTCGAGACGTTCGCTCTGCTCACGTCTCGAAACACCGGAAGATATCGCTTCGCTCATCTTCCGAGCCGACGACTCGGCCCCGTCCTGTTAGTCCTCGTCCTCGTCGTCGACGTCTTCGAAGTCGGCGTCGACGTACTCCTCGCCCTGCTCGGCCGCGCCGCCCGCTGCGCCGCCCGGACCGGCAGCACCGCCGGGCGGCCC